>DOKO01000346.1 GCA_003510825.1 Stenotrophomonas sp. | reverse complement strand
CGAGCCATGCTCGGCTGCCGCTTTTGTAGAGTCGAGCTTGCTCGACTGCTTCTGCCGACAGCAGTCGAGCAAGCTCGACTCTACGCATTGCACAGCAGCCCGCAAACCGCTTTCACACCCCCTCACCTACAGTGGCCACACACCCTTCTGGAGGCACGCCATGCGTCCCTCGATGTTCCAGGCCGGTGCGTCGCTGGCATTGCTGCTCTGCATGGCCAATGCAGCCGCCGAAGAACCCACCCACGCCACTGCGCCTCCCGACCAGCAACTGGCTCCGCTGTTCCAGCAGGTACAACGCGCGCACCTGTTTGGCGACCAGAAGACCTTTGCCGACGCCGTACCGCACCAGCCAGCTGCGGCCGTACTGGCCGACTGGCAAGCCGCACAGCAGCAACCCGGCTACACGCTGCGCGATTTCGTCGCGACCCGCTTCGACGTACCCGGCGACACACCCGCCTACGTGCCACCTTCCGGAGAGACGCTGCGCGCGCACATCGAAGGCCTGTGGCCGGTCCTGCAACGGCACACCGCCAGCGTCGATCCGCACGGTTCGCTGCTGCCGTTGCCGCACCCGTACGTAGTGCCCGGCGGCCGCTTCCGCGAGGTCTATTACTGGGACAGCTACTTCACCCTGCTCGGCCTGGCGTCCAGCCAACGCTGGCAGCAGGTGCGCGACATGGTCGACAACTTCGCCTGGCAGCTGGACCAGTACGGCCACATCCCCAACGGCAACCGCAGCTACTACCTCAGCCGTTCGCAGCCGCCGTTCTTCAGCCTGATGGTGGAACTGCTGGCCAGCCACGAAGGTGATGACGCGTACCGGCGCTACCTGCCGCAGCTGCGCATCGAACATGCGTTCTGGATGCACGGCGCGGAGGGCCTAGCACCTGGCCAGGCCCGCGAACGCGTGGTGCGCTTGGCCGACGGCCAGCTGTTGAACCGCTACTGGGATGCGCGCGCGGTGCCGCGTACCGAATCGTGGGCGGATGATCTGGCCACGGCTGCACAGGCATCACAACGAGCACCCTCGCAGGTCTATCGCGATCTTCGCGCCGGTGCGGAATCCGGCTGGGATTTCAGCTCGCGCTGGCTGGATGACCCGACGCAGCTGTCCAGCATCCGCACCACGTCCATCGTGCCGGTGGATCTGAACAGCCTGCTGTTCCAGCTGGAGCAGACGCTGGCGCGTGCCAGTACAGCATCGGGCGCACGCGACGATGCACGCCATTACCAGCAGCTCGCGGCCTCACGCCGCGCGGCCATCAACACGCAGCTGTGGGATGCGCGCCAGGGGTACTACGTTGACCGCGACCTGGACAGCGGCCAGCAGCGCCCTGCCCTGACCGCCGCGGCGCTGTTTCCGCTGTGGCTGAAGATTGCCGACACTGCCCAGGCGCGGCGCACAGCAGATGCCGTGGAAGCCGGCCTGCTGCGCTCCGGTGGCCTGCTGACCACCCAGCGCGATACAGGACAGCAATGGGACGCGCCGAACGGCTGGGCGCCGCTGCAGTGGGTGGCCGTGGACGGACTGCAGCACTACGGCCAGCAGACGCTGGCGCGGACCCTGGGCGTGCGCTTCCTGCGCACGGTGCAGTCGGTCTACGACCGCGACGGCAAGCTGGTGGAGAAATACGTAGTGGATGGCTCGGCCAGCGGCGGCGGTGGCGGCGAGTACCCGCTGCAGGATGGTTTTGGCTGGAGCAATGGCGTCACCTTGGCCCTGCTAGATCGCCTGTGCGCGCCCAAGCGGATCTGCGAAAGCGCCTCCGACGTCGAATGACCGCTCTTGTAGAGCCGAGCCATGCTCGGCTGCTGCCGCTTCTGTAGAGCCGAGCCATGCTCGGCTGCTGTTGGCAAAAGCAGTCGAGCAAGCTCGACTCTACATAGGGCGAAGTCGAGCATGGCTCGACTCTACAAAAGCCGTCTGCCCACCGAACGGGCGATGGCGTACTGCGCACCGTAATACGTGGACAGCACCAGCAGGCTGGCCAGCGGCAGGCCACCTGCAAACCGATCCCAGGCCAGCAGTGAATCGCTGGCGACGAACAACACGGCACCCACGGCTGCCCAGCGTGCGCTGCACATCTCGGGCACAGCCACCTGCGGCCGTGCCCATGCACGCGCCAGCGCCAGCACCGCCATCGACGCCAGCACCACCACGTAGGCCAGCACCGGAATGCGCATCGGCGCCGGCAGGTGCGGCCACAGCCCAATCACATTGAGCGTGGCGAACGCGCCCAGCAACACGAACGCGGCCACCAGACCACGGCCCGCGCGCAGGCCAGCACGGAAGGCGACGATGTAGCAGACGTGGGCCAGCAGGAACGCCACCAGCCCCGGCACGAACGCATCCACCGGCAGCATCAGCGCGATGTCGCCCACACACGACAGCAGCATGCCGGCCAGCACCGCGCGACGGTACGACGGCGAAGCCGCCGGCCGCGCCTTCCATGCGATGGCCGCGATCAGCAGCGTGGTGGCCGGCTTGGCCAGCCAGTGCAGCCAGCGGCCATCGCCGTGCAGGAAGGCGCCGACGATGGCCAGGATCGCTGCCAGCAGGATCAGGCCATCGCGGCGCCCGTGCATCATCGCGCCTTCCACAGCTCGGCAAGGCGGTCCGGCTTGCCGGCGATGCGTTCCAGCACCGGGTACTGCAGGCCACCGTGGTAATCGATGTTCATCGTGTCGATGCGGTCGAACTGCTTGACCAGCAGCACGATCGGCGCCTTGTCCTTGGCCGCGGCCGAGACGGCGTCCTTCAGGCGCTCGCTGCTGTATTCGCGGCCACCCACGGCAATCACCTTCATGCCCGGTGCCAGGCCGGCGTTGAAGGCCGGGCTGTCCCAGATCACATCACCGACCACGCCCGTGTCGAGCACGGTGGCACCCAGCGAGTACGCCAGCAGCGCGGCCTTGGCGCGTTTTTCCTGCGCCTTGTAGGCCTCGTTCGGCGTATCGCGGTAGGCCAGCTTCCAGCCGGCGAGTTCCAGGCCACCGGTCAGCGAGCCGTGCCCATCCAGGCGCTGCCGCAGGAAGCTGGCCCAGTCGTACGGTGCGATGCCGTTGAGGGTCGCCACCACATCCTCGAAGGTGTACGGCTTGACGTTCCAGTCGCCATTGCCGACGCCGAAGAACGCGCGCGCGAAATCATCCAGGCCGCGGCGATTGCCGCTCAGCTCGCGCAGCTTGCCTTCCACTTCCAGCCACAGCATCTGCCCGCCCGAGTAGTAGTCCTCGCTCATCTGGTAGTTACGGTAGGCCAGCCCGCGGCGCTGGGCGATGGTCGGGTCGTTGGTGGTGTCCTGCAGCGCGCGCCAGGCCAGGCCCGGGCGGCCACGGTCATAGGTCGCCGCCACGTTGGCCAGCATGTCGCGGGTCTGTTCGTTCGACCACAGGCCCGAGCGCGCGGCCAGCACCTGGCCCCAGAACTGGGTCTGGCCCTCGTACACCCACAGCAGGCTGTCGCCCATCGGCACGTTGAAGTTGGCCGTGGCCAGGTCAGCGCCGCGACGGTACTTGCCGTTCCAGGAGTGGGTGTACTCGTGCGGCAGCAGGTCGCGCATCCACGCGTTGTTGTCCCACTCGGTGAAGTAGCCGGGCGCGGCGCTGTTCTCGCTGGAACGGTGATGCTCCAGGCCGATGCCGCCGAGGCGGTCGGTCAGGGCCAGCAGGAATTCGTAGTGGTCGTAGTGGCGCGCGCCGTACAGCTTGTCGGCCTGCTGCACCAGCGCGCGGTGCAGCTTGATCTGCGCGTCGGTCGGCTTCAGCGACTTGGCGTCGTCGGCGAACACGTTCAGGTGCACCGGCACCTTCGCACCCGGGTCGAGGTCGATGCGCTGGTGGTGCTCGCCGGCAAACAGCGGCGAATCGACCAGGTGGTCATAGGAGATGGGCTTGAACACCACGGTGTCGCCGTCGCGGCGCACGGTTTCCAGCGCAGTGGCATAGCCCCAGCCCTTGGGCAGGGTCACGCTGGCCTGCGCCTGCAGGTTGCGCGCATCGACACCGGCCGGATACAGCGAGTTGGCGTTCCACTGCAGGTTGAGCATTTCCGGGGTCATCACTACCCGGCCCTGGCTGCCGCCCTGCGAGGAGAGGAAATCGAAGTGGGCGACGATCTCGCTGACACCCTCGGGCACGTCCACCTTGAACGCATAGACGTTGAACTGGTCGCGCTGCCAGACCAGCGGCTTGCCGTTGGCGGTCACGCGCAGGCCGGCCAGCTTGTCGATCGGGCCGGTGGGCGAATGGTTGCCGGGGATCCACTGCGGGTACAGCAGGGTGACCGGACCGGGCTTGACCGGCACGGTGGCGGTCACCTTGAAGATGCGACGGGCAAGGTCACGTGCATCCACATCGATGCGCAGCAGGCCGGGGGCCGCGGCATCGCCCGGCGGCGAGGTCTGCGCCAGCGCAGGCGTGGCCGCCAGCGCGAACAGCACGGACATCACCAGGGCACGGGTCTTCATCAGGCAGGTTCCAGCAGCGGTAGAACCTTTGATGCTAGGCCTGTGTAGTGCAGAACCCCATGGCCGAAGGTCATGGTCGGTGTGCGCATCCACGCGTGGCGTGGATCTACTGGGGCGTCACCAGAGTGATGTGCGGGCCGGATGCAGTAGATCCACGCCATGCGTGGATGACATGCACCCGGTAGCGCCGGGCCATGCCCGGCGAACCACCTTCCGCAGTCAATCCACCAACCGCAGCCGCAGTTCCTTCGGCAGCGCGAACACCATCGACTCCGGCTCGCCATCCAGCTCGCCCACGCCGTTGGCGCCCAGCTCGGCCAGGCGGGCCAGCACGCCATCCACCAGCACCTGCGGTGCCGAGGCGCCGGCGGTCACGCCGATGTGCTGCTTGCCTTCCACCCAGCGCGGGTCGATCTCGTGCGCGCCGTCGATCAGGTAGCTCTCCACGCCTTCGCGGCGGGCCAGCTCACTCAGGCGGTTGGAATTGGAGCTGTTCGGTGAACCCACCACCAGCACCAGGTCGCAGCGCTTGGCCAGGTCGCGCACGGCGTCCTGGCGGTTCTGGGTGGCGTAGCAGATGTCGTCGTTCTTCGGGCCCTGCATTTCCGGGAACCGCTCGCGCAGTGCCTCGATGATGCCGCGCGTGTCATCCACCGACAGCGTGGTCTGGGTGGTGTAGGCGAAGTTCGTCGGCTGGTTGATCTCCAGCGTGGCGACCTGCTCCACGTCCTCGACCAGGTAGATCTGGCCGGTACCGGCTTCGCGGTTCCACTGGCCCATGGTGCCTTCCACTTCCGGGTGACCGGCGTGGCCGATCAGCACCACGTCACGGCCGGCACGGCAGTGGCGGGCCACTTCGAAGTGGACCTTGGTCACCAGCGGGCAGGTGGCGTCGAACACTTTCAGGCCACGACGGTCGGCTTCCTGGCGCACGGCCTGGGAGACGCCGTGCGCGCTGAAGATGACCGTGTTGTTGTCCGGCACTTCATCGAGTTCCTCGACGAAGATCGCGCCGCGCTGCTTCAGGTCGTCGACCACGAAGCGGTTGTGCACCACTTCATGGCGGACGTAGATGGGCGCGCCCAGCGTTTCGATCGCGCGCTTGACGATCTCGATCGCACGATCGACACCGGCACAGAAACCACGCGGGTTGGCGAGCAGCACATCCATCAGTTCAGTCTCCCGGCAGCGGCCGGCTTACGGTTTCGGGGTGGCATTATCCGCCTTTTTGGCGGACTTGCCGTCGAACAGGCCAAACAGGGCGATGCCCACGGCACCGACCACGATGGCCGAGTCGGCCACGTTGAACGCCGGCCAGACATGGTCACCGATATACCACTGGATGAAATCAACCACGTGACCGTGCACCTGGCGGTCGATCACGTTGCCGATGGCACCACCGATGATCAGTGCGTACGGCACCGCGGCCTTCCAGTTGCCACGGGCGGTGGCGCGCAGCCACCACGCCATCAGGCCGCTGATGGCGATGGCCAGCACGGTGAAGAAGTGCTTCTGCCAGCCGCCGGCGTCGCTCAGGAAACTGAACGCCGCGCCGGTGTTGTAGGTGCGGTACCAGTTCCAGAAGCCGTCGATGACCACCACCGGCTGGAACTCCGGCAGGCTCGACAGCACCCAGGCCTTGGACCACTGGTCCAGGCCGATGATGGCGGCCGACAGCAGCAGCCAGACCAGGGCGTTCGGATGCGGACGGGGCGCGGCCATCAGAACCAGCTCCGCACTTCACCGGCACCGGTGATGTTGCCCGCGCAGCGGCCGCACAGTTCCGGATGGTCGGCATTGCTGCCGACGTCGGCGCGGTGGTGCCAGCAGCGCACGCACTTGGTCTTCTGGGTCGGCTGGGCGCTGACGAACACCTCGTCGGTGGTCGCCGGGCGCACCTGCACGTCGCCGCTGATGAACAGGAAACGCAGTTCATCGGCCAGCGGCTGCCACTTCGCGGCCTGCTCTTCGCTGGCGGCGATGGTGATTTCCGCTTCCAGCGCGGCACCGATGGCACCGTTGGCGCGCATCGGCTCGAGCACCTTGGCGACCTGCTCGCGCACGGCCAGCAGCTGGTCGAAATCATCGGCGTTGAGCTGGGCGGCGGCCGGCAGCGGCGCCAGGCCGTCGTACCAGGTGGTGAACAGCACGTGTTCGGCGCGCTCGCCCGGCAGGTAGCCCCACAGCTCGTCGGCGGTGAAGGTCAGGATCGGCGCGATCCAGCGGGTGAACGCTTCGGCGATGTGGTACATCGCGCTCTGTGCCGAACGACGACCGTGCGAATCGGTCGGCATCGTGTACAGGCGGTCCTTGGTCACGTCCAGGTACAGCGAGCCCAGGTCCACGCTGCAGAAGTTCAGCAGCAGCTGCACGATCTCGGCCATGTTGTAGTTGTCGAACGCGGCCTTGATCTTTTCCTGCAGTTCCCAGGCGCGGTGCACGATCCAGCGGTCCAGCGCGACCATCTCGTTCAGCGGGCGCAGGTGCTGGGCCGGATCGAAACCATCCAGGTTGCCCAGCAGGAAGCGCGCGGTGTTGCGCAGGCGGCGGTAGGCATCGGCGTTGCGCTTGAGGATTTCCTGCGACAGCGACATTTCGTTGCTGTAATCGGCCGAGGCGATCCACAAGCGCAGGATGTCCGCGCCCAGCTTGTTCATGATGTCCTGCGGCTCGATGCCGTTGCCCAGCGACTTGGACATCTTGCGGCCGTGCTCGTCCACGGTGAAACCGTGGGTGAGGCACTGCTTGTACGGGGCACGCTGGTCGATGGCCACGCCGGTCAGCAGCGAGGACTGGAACCAGCCGCGGTGCTGGTCGGAACCTTCCAGGTACAGGTCGGCCGGCTTGCCGAAGCCTCGCGCGGCCAGCACGCCTTCATGGGTGACGCCCGAATCGAACCAGACGTCGAGGATGTCGGTGACCTTCTCGTAGTCGGCCGCTTCGGCGCCCAGCAGCTCTGCGGCATCCAGCGAGTACCACACGTCGATGCCCTCGGCTTCGACGCGGTCGGCGACCTGCTGCATCAGCTCCACCGTGCGCGGGTGGATCTCGCCGGTCTGGCGGTGGGTGAACAGTGCGATCGGCACGCCCCAGGTGCGCTGGCGCGAGATGGTCCAGTCCGGGCGACCGTCGACCATGCTCTGGATCCGCGCCTTGCCCCAGCTCGGGAACCAGCCCACGGTATCGATGGCAGCCAGCGCATCGTTGCGCAGGTTGGCCTTGTCCATCGAGATGAACCATTGCGGGGTGGCGCGGAACACCACCGGCGTCTTGTGGCGCCAGCAGTGCGGGTAGCTGTGGCGGATCGGGTGGAAGGCCAGCAGCGCGCCGTTGTCGCGCAGCACGCCGACGATGGCCTCCTGCGCCTTCCACAGATGCTGGCCAGCCAGCACCACGTCACCGGCCGGCGGGGTCGATTCCAGGTACACGCCACGGCCGTCGACCGGGGTGATCTGGCCGGCGTTGTACTTGTCCAGCAGGCCGTACTTCTGGCTGACCACGTAGTCTTCCTGGCCGTGGCCGGGGGCGGTGTGCACCGCACCGGTACCGTCCTCGTCGGACACGTGGTCGCCGTTGAGCACCAGGATCTCGCGCTCCGGGTAGAACGGGTGCGCCAGCAGCTGGTTTTCCAGCGCCGCGCCGGTGGTTTCACCGTGCAGCACCACGTTTTCGACGCCGTAGCGCTGCAGGGCGCGCTCGGCCAGGGCCGCGGCCAGCACCAGCCAACGGCGCTTGCCGTTGTGCGCCGGGCCTTCGGCCAGCACGTAGCGGATCTCCGCGCCCAGCGACACGGCCAGCGAGGCCGGCAGCGTCCACGGGGTGGTGGTCCAGATCGGCACGGCCACTTCGACGTCGCCCGGCAGGCTCACGCCGAAGGCCTGGGCCACGGCCTGCGCATCGCGCGCGGCGTAGGCCACGTCGATCGCCGGCGATTCCTTTTCCTGGTACTCGATTTCCGCCTCGGCCAGCGCCGAACCGCAGTCGAAGCACCAGTAGACCGGCTTGGCGCCACGCACCAGGTGGCCGTTGGCCACGACCTTGGCCAGCGCACGGATCTCGTTGGCCTCAAAATCGAAGCTCAGGGTCTTGTACGGGTTGTCCCAGTCGCCGGTCACGCCCAGGCGCTTGAAATCAGCGCGCTGGATGTTGATCTGCTCTTCGGCGAACTCACGGCACTTCTGCCGGAATTCGACCGCGTCGAGCTTGGTGCCGACCTTGCCCCACTTCTTTTCCACCGCGATCTCGATCGGCAGGCCGTGGCAATCCCAGCCCGGCACGTAGGGCGCATCGAAGCCGGCCAGGTAGCGCGACTTGACGATGATGTCCTTGAGGATCTTGTTGACCGCATGGCCCAGGTGGATGCGGCCGTTGGCGTACGGCGGGCCGTCATGCAGCACGAACAGCGGGCGGCCGGCGGCGTTGTCACGCAGCTGCTGGTAGAGCCCCTGCTCTTCCCACCGCGCCAGAATGCCCGGCTCGCGCTTGGGCAGGTCGCCGCGCATCGGGAATTCGGTGGCTGGCAGGTTCAGGGTGGTCTTGTAGTCCTGGCTCACGCAGTGGCTCGCAATCTATGTTCGGAAAGGATGGCGCGCGCCTGGTCGGCGTCGCGGTGCATCTGGTCGGTCAGTGCCGCCAGATCGTTGAATTTCTCTTCGTCGCGCAGCTTGGCGACGAATTCCACTTCGATGTGTCGACCGTACAGGTCGCCCTGGAAATCGAACAGGTGGGCTTCCAGCAGCGGCTCCACGCCTTCCACCGTCGGCCGGGTGCCGAAGCTGGACACCGACGGCCACGGCTGGTCGAACACCCCGTGCACCCACGTGGCGTAGATGCCCGACAGCGCCGGCGTCTTCGGGAAGCGCAGGTTGGCGGTGGGGAAGCCCAGCGTACGGCCGAGCTGGCGCCCGCGCACCACCCGCCCGCTGATCGCGTAGGGGCGACCGAGCAGATCGTTGGCACGGGTGAAATCGCCGGCCTGCAGCAGCTGGCGGATGCGGGTGCTGGAGATGCGATCGCCGTGCAGGTCGACCGCTTCGATCTCGCCGGCGGTGAAGCCAAGCTCGCCGCCCATCGCCTGCAGCAGGGCCAGATCGCCGCGACGGCGGTTGCCGAAGCAGAACTCCGGGCCGATCCACACTTCGCGCGCGCCCAGGCGCTGGGCCAGCAGCTGGTGTACGAAATCTTCCGCCGGCATGGCCGCCATCGCCGCGTCAAAGCGCAGCAGGCCGATGGCATCCACGCCCAGTTCGCGCAGGATCTCGACCTTGCCGCGGGCCAGGGTCAGCCGCGGCGGCGGCGTGCCCTGGGCAAAGAATTCACGCGGCAGCGGCTCGAATGCCACGGCCACCGCGGCCACGCCCAAGGCGCGCGCGCGGGCGACCGCGTGGCGGACCAGCGCACGATGCCCCAGGTGGAGGCCGTCGAATGCACCGATACAGACCACGCTTCCGTTGGGGAACAGCTCCCCGCCCTCGACGCTTCTGAACAGCCTGCTCATCAACTCTCGTTCCGGCCCACCCGGGGCCGCCGCTTCAATGGTGTAACCCTGAAGTATAGCCGCCGTGGGCCCCGATCAATGCCCGCGCAGGTCGCGGGGACGGAAGCCCATCGCCAGCATGGCCACGCCGTAGGTCGCGCCACCGCCGCCGACCAGCAGCGCCAGGGCGCCGATCCGCTCCCACACGCCCATGGCCGAGAAGGCAGGCAGCCAGTGCAGCAGGGCCAGCAGCACGCCGACCATGGCCACGCAGGCCACCAGCAGGCGCATCAGGTAGCCGCCCCAGCCGGGCCGGCGCTGGTAGACATCGGTCTTGCCCAGCCAGTACCAGAGCAGGCCCAGGTTCAGGTAGCTGGACAGCGCACTCGCGATGCCCAAGGCCAGGTGCAGGCCCGGCTGCTTGCCGATGGCGGTCATCACGCCCTGCGCCTTCAGCTCGTCGGGCACCATCACCTGGTACAGCACGGCCAGCAGGGCGAAGTTGAACACCATGTTGGCCACCAGCGCGGCCACGCCGGCACGCACCGGGGTCTTGGTGTCCTGGCGGGCGTAGAAAGCCGGCAGCACCACTTTCAGCAGAGCGAACGCCGGCAGGCCGAAGCTCAGGCCGTACACCGACAGCGCGGTCATGCGGGTGTCGAAAGCGCTGAACTGGCCGTGCTGGAAGATGGTGGCGATCAGCGGCTCGGCCAGGAACAGCAGGCCCAGCATGGCCGGCACCGAGATCAGCAGGGTCATCCGCAGGCCCCAGTCCAGCGAGCGCGAGAAGCCCTCGCGGTCGGTGCTGACGTGATGGCGGGCCAGCGCCGGCAGGATCACCGTGCCCAGGGCCACGCCGAACACGCCCAGCGGCAGCTCAAGGAAACGATCGGCCAGCGACAGCCAGGACTGCGAGCCGTCGGTCAGCTTGGCGGCGATGACGGTATCCAGCAGCAGGTTGATCTGCGCCACCGACGAACCGAACAGGGTCGGCACCATCAGGGTCATCACCTTGCGCACGCCCGGGTGGGTCCAGCCCCAGCGCGGCAAGGTCAGCAGGTTGATGCCCTTCAGCGAGGGCAGCTGGAACAGCAGCTGCAGGATGCCGGCGGCCAGCACCGCCCAGCCCAGCGCCAGGATCTGCTTCTCCGGGGTGCCGCCCAGCCGCGGCGCCAGCCACAGCGCGCCGGCGATCATGCACAGGTTGAGGATGACCGGGGTCAGCGCCGGCATGGCGAAGCGCTGGAAGCTGTTGAGCGCGCCGCCGGCCAAGGCGGTGAGCGAGACGAACAGCAGGAACGGGAAGGTCAGGCGGAACAGGTCGACCAGCAGGCCCTGCTTGACCGGATCGGTATCAACGCCGCTTGAGAACACCGAGGCCAGCTGCGGCGCGAAGATCAGCGCCACGGCGGTCACCAGCATCAGGATGCCGCCGAGGGTGCCGGCCGTGCGCGCCATCAGTTCGCGCAGCTCCGCATGGCTGCGGGTCTCTTTCACTTCCGTGAACACCGGCACGAAAGCGGTCGCGAATGAGCCTTCGGCGAACAAACGGCGCAGGAAATTGGGTACCCTGAAGGCGACCCAGAAAGCATCAGTGATGGCGTTGGTGCCGAACGTGGTGGTCACCACGAAGTCCCGGACAAGTCCGAGAACGCGCGAGACCATGGTCATGCTGCTGAACGACAGCAGGCCCCGCAACAACTTGGGTGAACTCACTCAGCGTCCCTCTTGACAATCGACTTGACGTGCATTTCTTACGCCATCATACTAGCTAGCTTGCTGTTCCCATAACACCGATTTTTTCAGGAAACCACCACCGTGGCCAATATCAAGTCCGCCAAGAAGCGCGCCAAGCAGACCGTCGTGCGCAACGCGCGCAACGTGGCTCAGCGCTCGATGCTGCGCACCGCTGTCAAGAAAGTGATCAAGGCGCTGGACGCCAACGATGCCGCCGGCGCCGAAGCCGCCTTCGCCGTTGCCCAGCCGATCCTGGATCGTTTCAGCGCGCGTGGCCTGATCCACAAGAACAAGGCTGCTCGCCACAAGAGCCGCCTGAACGACCGCATCAAGGCCCTCAAGGCCGCCTGATCCGGCGTTGCCGCCCTGCCCCTCGGGGTTGGGCAGCAGACAAAAGCCCGGCCTCGGCCGGGTTTTTTGTTGCCTGCGATCCGCGCGATCCCCGCCCCGGGGGTCGCACAACAAAAAACCCGGCCGAAGCCGGGTTTTTCGTGCGGAACCACAACACCATCACAGCGCGTTGCGGGCTTCCAGTTCGTCTTCCTTCTGGCGATCGAAGAAGGCCATGACCCGGCTCATGATCGGGAAGGTGCCTTCGCGACCCAGCGCGGACACCAGGAACCACGGCTCCTTCCAGCCCAGCTCGGCGACGATCTGCTCGGCCGCGGCCTTGGCCTCGTCCTCGAACATCAGGTCGGCCTTGTTCAGCACCAGCCAGCGCGGCTTCTGCAGCAGCTCCGGGTCATGCTTTTCCAGCTCACGCTCGATGGCACGCACCTGCTCGACCGGGGAAATGCCTTCCACGCCGCCTTCCATGGGGGAGATATCCACCAGGTGCAGCAGCAGGCGGGTGCGCTGCAGGTGGCGCAGGAACTGCGCGCCCAGGCCGGCACCGTCGGCCGCGCCTTCGATCAGGCCCGGAATGTCGGCGATGACGAAGCTGCGGTAGTTTTCCACCTTCACCACACCCAGGTTCGGGTACAGCGTGGTGAACGGGTAATCAGCCACCTTCGGCGTTGCCGCCGAGACGGCGCGGATCAGGGTGCTCTTGCCGGCGTTGGGGAAGCCCAGCAGGCCGACGTCGGCCAACAGCTTCAGCTCCAGCTTCAACGTACGCTCTTCGCCCGGCTCGCCCGGCAGCGCCTGGCGCGGCGAGCGGTTGGTCGAGCTCTTGAAGTGCATGTTGCCGAGGCCGCCACGGCCACCCTGCGCCACCAGCAGGCGGTCGCCGTGCTGGGTCAGGTCGCCGATGATTTCGTCGGTGGCCACATTGATGATCACGGTGCCGACCGGCACGGTGATGGTCAGGTCTTCGCCGCCCTTGCCATAGGCCTGGCGGCCCATGCCGTTCTCGCCGCGCTGCGCCTTGAAGATGCGGTCATGGCGGAAGTCGACCAGGGTGTTCAGGTTTTCGTCGGCGCGGATGTACACGCTGCCGCCCGCACCGCCGTCGCCGCCGTCCGGGCCGCCGAGCGGAATGAACTTCTCGCGACGGAAGCCAATGCAGCCGTTGCCGCCGTTGCCGGCGAACACTTCGATTTCTGCTTCGTCTACCAGTTTCATTGTTTCGATGCCTGCGATGGGCGCGGCCTGCGTGCCGCCGCCTTGCTTGAATGTCGGGCCGTGCCCGTTGTACCACTGATTCCAACGAAAAGCCCCGCCGAAGCGGGGCTCTTCATGCAGCGTGCGATTCGACCAGCAGAGCCATGCCGGGGCATGGCCGCCAGCCCAGCCTTATCAGGCTTCGACCGACACGACGCTGACGGTGCGACGCTTCTTGGCGCCCTTCACCGAGAACTCCACCTTGCCGTCCACGAGGGCGAACAGGGTGTGGTCGCGGCCGAGGCCGACGCCCGAACCCGGGTGGAACTGGGTGCCGCGCTGACGCACGATGATGTTGCCGGCTTCAATGGCCTGGCCACCGAAGATCTTGACGCCCAGGTACTTCGGGTTGGAGTCGCGACCGTTGCGCGAAGAGCCTACGCCTTTTTTATGTGCCATGACCTATCTCCTTACTTGCTGCCACCGGCAATGCCGGTGATCTCGATTTCGGTGTAGTACTGACGGTGACCCTGACGCTTCATGTGGTGCTTACGGCGACGGAACTTGATGATCCGGACCTTGTCAGCACGACCCTGGGACAGGACGGTGGCGGTGACCGCTGCGCCGCTCAGAGCGTCGCCGATCTTGATGCCATCGCTGTCGCCGAGCAGCAGGATGTTGTCGAACTTGATCTCGCTGCCGACTTCGACTTCGAGCTTTTCAATGCGGAGCTTTTCGCCCTGCGCCACGCGGTATTGCTTACCGCCGGTGACCAGTACTGCGTACATGACCAGACTTCCTCTGTAGTTATTGTGGTCTATGGACTGTCGCCATCGAGGGCGGACAGGAGCGGGATTGTACGCAGATCAATGGGCGCCGGTCAAGTCAACCCCTGGGCGGGGCCGGGCGGGGCCTGCCGGAACGGGGTCGGATCCCTTTTCACGCCGTGAAAAGGGATCTGACCCCTTCATAAAGCCTTGTCTCACAAGGTGAGACACCGGGCTGGCATTGTCGCCCATTGCCCCCATCTGGTCACCTCGGTAGGCTGACCGATTGCCCGTCCCCCTGCTGGCCCGGCACCCAGCCAACGCCCCCCATAACCGGATCCCCCATGGCGATGGATTTCATCCGCATCCGCGGCGCGCGGACGCACAACCTCAAGAACATCGACCTCGACCTGCCCCGCGACAAGCTGATCGTGATCACCGGCCTGTCCGGCTCGGGCAAGTCCTCGCTGGCGTTCGACACCATCTATGCAGAAGGCCAGCGCCGCTACGTCGAGTCGCTGTCGGCCTATGCACGGCAGTTCCTGAGCGTGATGGAAAAGCCGGACCTGGACCACATCGAGGGTTTGTCCCCGGCCATCTCGATCGAGCAGAAGTCGACCTCGCACAACCCGCGTTCGACCGTCGGCACCATCACCGAGATCTACGACTACCTGCGCCTGCTGTACGCCCGCGTCGGCACCCCGCGCTGCCCGGACCACGGCTACCCGCTGGAAGCGCAGACGGTCAGCCAGATGGTCGACCAGGTGCTGACCCTGGACCCGGAACAGCGCTACATGCTGCTGGCACCGGTCATCCGCGACCGCAAGGGCGAGCATGCTCAGGTCTTCGACCAGCTGCGTGCGCAGGGCTTCGTGCGCGTGCGTGTTGATGGCGAGCTGTATGAGATCGACGCGGTGCCGCCGCTGGCGCTGCGCCAGAAGCACACCATCGAAGCGGTGATCGACCGTTTCCGCCCGCGCGAGGACATCAAGCAGCGCCTGGCCGAGAGCTTCGAGACCGCGCTGAAGCTGGGCGACGGCATGGCCTCGGTGCAGAGCCTGGACAACGCCGAGACCGCGCCGACCCTGTTCTCCTCCAAGTACTCCTGCCCGGTCTGCGATTACTCGCTGCCCGAGCTGGAACCGCGCCTGTTCTCCTTCAACGCGCCGATGGGCGCCTGCCCCGGCTGCGATGGCCTGGGCATGGCCGAGTTCTTCGACCCGGCGCGCGTGGTGGTGCATCCGGAGCTGTCGCTGGCCGCAGGTGCGGTGCGCGGCTGGGACCGTCGCAATGCCTACTACTTCCAGCTGATCGCCTCGCTGGCCAAGCACTACAAGTTCGACGTCGATGCGTCGTGGAACTCGCTGCCGGCCAACGTGCAGCAGGCCGTGCTGTACGGCAGCGGCGATGATGCGATCACCTTCACCTACTTCACCGAAGCCGGTGGCCGCACCCAGCGCAAGCACCGCTTCGAAGGCATCATTCCCAACCTGGAACGCCGCTACAAGGAAACCGAATCGGCGGCGGTGCAGGAAGAGCTGGGCAAGTACATCAGCGAACACGCCTGCCCCGAGTGCAAGGGCGCGCGCCTGAACAAGGCTGCGCGCAACGTGTTCGTGGCCGACCGCCCGCTGCCGGACCTGGTGGTGCTGCCGATCGACGAAGCGCTGAAGTTCTTCAGCGAGCTGAGCCTGCCCGGCTGGCGCGGTGAAATCGCCTCGAAGATCGTCAAGGAAATCGGCGAACGCCTGGGCTTCCTGGTCGACGTCGGCCTGGATTACCTGACCCTGGAGCGCAAGGCCGACACCCTGTCCGGTGGCGAAGCGCAGCGCATCCGCCTGGCCAGCCAGATCGGTGCCGGCCTGGTCGGCGTGATGTACGTGCTCGACGAGCCGTCCATCGGCCTGCACCAGCGCGACAACGAACGCCTGCTGGGCACCCTCACCCGCCTGCGCGACCTCGGCAACACGGTCATCGTGGTCGAGCATGACGAGGATGCGATCCGCCTGGCCGACTACGTGCTGGACATCGGCCCGGGCGCGGGCGTGCATGGCGGCGAGATCGTCGGCCAGGGCACCCTGCAGGACATCCTGGATGCACCGCGTTCGCTGACCGGCCAGTATCTGTCGGGCAAGCGCGCGATCGAAATCCCGGCGCGCCGGCACAAGCCGAACCCGAAGATGACCCTGCACCTGCGCGGTGCCAGCGGCAACAACCTGAAGGGCGTGGACCTTGCGATTCCGTCGGGCCTGCTGACCTGCGTGACCGGCGTGTCCGGCTCGGGCAAGTCGACCCTGATCAACGACACCCTGTTCTCGCTGGCCGCCAACGAGATCAACGGTTCCTCGCACCCGATCGCCCCGTACAAGGAGATCGATGGCCTGGACCTGTTCGACAAGGTGGTGGACATCGACCAGTCGCCGATCGGCCGCACCCCGCGTTCGAACCCGGCCACCTACACCGGCCTGTTCACCCCGCTGCGCGAGCTGTTCGCACAGGTGCCCGAAGCGCGTGCGCGCGGCTATTCGCCGGGCCGTTTCAGCTTCAACGTGCGCGGCGGCCGCTGCGAGGCCTGCCAGGGCGATGGCCTGATCAAGGTCGAGATGCACTTCCTGCCGGACGTGTACGTGCCCTGCGACGTCTGCCACGGCAAGCGCTACAACCGCGAGACGCTGGAGATCCTGTACAAGGGCTACAACATCAACGACGTGCTGGAAATGACCGTCGAAGATGCGCTGAGGCTGTTCGAGCCGGTGCCGTCCATCGCCCGCAAGCTGGAAACGCTGGTGGACGTGGGCCTGAGCTACATCAAGCTGGGCCAGAGCGCGACCACGCTGTCCGGTGGTGAGGCGCAGCGCGTGAAGCTGTCCAAGGAACTGTCGCGCCGTGATACCGGCCGCACCCTGTACATCCTCGACGAGCCGACCACCGGCCTGCACTTCCACGACATCGAAGCGCTGCTGGGCGTGCTGCACAAGCTGCGCGACGAAGGCAACACGGTGGTGGTGATCGAGCACAACCTGGACGTCATCAAGACCGCCGACTGGATCGTCGATCTCGGCCCGGAAGGCGGCCACCGCGGTGGCACCATCCTGGTGACCGGCACGCCGGAAGACGTGGCGGCCTGCCCGCAGTCGTACACCGGCCAGTTCCTGGCGCGCATGCTGCCCTCGACCAGCGCGCGCCCCGAGCAGCCCGCTGCCGTGGCCAACAAGCCCGACGCCCGCCCGCCGCGCAAGGTGAAGCCTGAAAAGCCGGCCAAGGTGGCGAAGAAGGCCGTGGCCGCCAAGAGCACCGGCAAGGCCAGCAAGAGCACGACGAAGAAGAAGGACGCCTGATGAGCAGCGAACACAAGATCCTGGCCCGCATCCCGATCAGCGTCCGCTGGCGTGACATGGACAGCATGGGCCACGTCAACAACGCCAAGTACATTTCCTACCTGGAAGAAGCGCGCGTGCGCTGGATGCTGGGCGTGGAAGGCGTGTCGATGACCGACCGCATCGCCCCGGTGGTGGCCGCGACCAACGTCAACTACCGGCTGCCGATCGTGTGGCCCAACGACATCCTGGTCGAGCTGTTCGTCGAGCGCCTGGGCAACAGCAGCGTGACCATCGGCCACCGCATCGTCGACCAGCAGGATGACACCAAGCTGTATTCGGACGGCAACGTGGTGGTGGTGTGGATGGATACGCAGACCGGCAAGAGCGCCCCGCTGCCGGACGCGATCCGCAACGCTTCGAGCTGATTCGCCCCTGGTAGATGCCGACCTTGGTCGGCGTTTGGTCCGCCGGGCATGGCCCGGCGCTACCGTTGCAATTCAAAGGACTGAAATGATCCACCACACCGAACTGCGCGACCTGCTGCCCGGCATGGTGCCCTTCCCCGCCGATGTCTTCCCCGCCGACCAGGCGTGGCTCGGCCAGCATCTGCTGCCGCTGCTGAAGATCGACCTGGGCGTGCTGCGCCCGGAGCTGGCCGGCCAGGTGGCGACGATGCTGTGCCCGATCGAGCCGTATGACGGTTGCATCGGCGAGACCACCGAAGCGCACCACAACGACTTCACCGGCACCAACTGGATCGCCTTCGAACTGAGCGCGGACAACCAGATGCGCTTCCTCGGCAACGAGGGCTACTTCATCGGCGACCCGGGCAATGACAAGCACGCGCAGGAGCACATCGCGCAGATGCGCGAGAGCCATGCCAAGGCGCGCGACTACCACGCCGCGCATGGCCGCCTGGCCTGCTACTCGCGCTTCGGCAAGGGCGAGCCCAGCGAGCGCGACTATCTCGACACGTTGGGCGGCCCGATAGGTTTCGGCAACTGGACCGAGACCGCAGAGATTCCCGCAGCATTCGAGCTGGGTTTCACCGAAGCTGCCGATGACCCCAACGCTGCGGACGATGCCGAAACGGTGATCATCACGCGTGATGGCAACAAATTCTTCGCCGTCGCCGACGTGGCCGGCTACAACTGGTGCGCCACCGGCGCCGATGCAATCGTCATGCTGTACGAACCGGTAAGCCGCACGGTGCTGTTCTCATACGACTGGTCGTAAGCCAGCATGGTAGGGCCGGCCGCTGGCCGGCATTGCCGATCCGATCCAAGGGACTGACATGCTCGACCCCACCGAACTGCGCGACCTGCTGCCCGGCATGGTGCCCTTCCCCATCGATGTCTTCCCCGCTGACCAGGCCTGGCTCGGCCAGCACCTGCTGCCGCTGCTGAACATCGACCTGGGCGTGCTGCGCCCGGAGCTGGCAGGCCAAGTGGCGACGATGCTGTGCCCGATCGAGCCGTATGAAGGCTGCATCGGTGACGACACCACCGCGCACCACAACGCGTTCACCGGCATCAACTGGATCGCCTTCGAGCTGACCGCGGACAACCGCATGCGCTTCCTCGGCACGCAGGAGTACTTCCTGGGTGAAGCCGTGGATGGCGACGAGGCCCGCGCCCATATCGTGGAAATGCGCGAGAGCCACGCCAAGGCGCGTGCGTATTTCCAGCAGCACGGGCGCCTGGCCAGCTGCTCGCGCTACGGTGACGGCGAGCTGGACGAACAGGCATGGCTGCAGCAGCTGGGCGGCCCGATCTGGTTCGGCAACTGGTCCGACTATGCCCCGCTGCCTGCGGCGTTCCAGCTGCAGGATCTGGCCGGCTACCGGCAGCGCGGCAGCCTGCGTTTCCGCAATGACAGCAGCCAGCTGGCCGACGATGGCCTGCAACTGACCCTCGACGGCCAGGCCTTCTTCCATGTGGCCAGCGTGTCGGCCAGCAACTGGGTCGCGGCCGGCGCCGATGCCATCGTGATGTTCTACGAACCGCGCAGCCGCACGGTCCTGTTTACGTTCGACTGGTCGTAAAACCCCGCCGGGCATGGCCCGGCGCTACCGGTGATGATCCGGCCGTCATGTCGGGGTAGCGCCGGGCCATGCCCGGCGGAACGGGCGACGCGTTACGGCGCAGCCTTGCGCACCGTCAGCGTCACGCTGGCTTCGCCACCGCCCTCCAGCTGCAGCTGCAGCGGCACGACCTGCCCTTCCTTCAGCGCGCCCTTGCCCTCCATCAGCATCAGGTGCAGGCCACCGGGCTTGAGCTCGGCGCGCGCGCCCGGTGCCAGCGGCAGGCGCTCGACCGCACGCATGCGGCTGACCCCATCGACGATCGTGGTTTCGTGCAGCGACACGTCGCCGAAACTGGCGCTGCGTGCGCCGCTGATGGCCACCGCTTTGGCGCAGCCGTTGTGGATCACCCCGTAGCCAGCGGTCATCGGCATGGCCGGGTTTGGCGGCAGGCGCGCCCAGCCCTGCTGCACGGTGACGCAGGCCGGCACGGCGGTCGCCGCCGATGCTGCGCCCGCACACAGCAGCAACAATACGCCAACGAATGGTTTGGTTATCATCGCCTCAGATTCCTGTCCGCAACGAGACCGCAGCATGACGACGCTCATCGAGGTGATCAACCATGGCCCCATCCGCGAACTGCGCCTGGCGCGGCCACCGGTCAACGCACTGGACACCGAACTGTGCCGGCAGCTGATCCACGCCATCGAGCTGGCGATGGCCGAGGACGCGCACGGCATCGTGCTGTCGGGCAGCGAGCGGGTCTTCACCGGTGGCATGGACGTGCCGCACCTGCTCTCCCACGGCGATGACAAGCATAAGCTGCTGGACAGCTGGAACGCCTTCTTCGGCGCGGTGCGCAGCGTGGCCGAGAGCCGCATCCCGGTGGTGGCGGCCATCACCGGCCATGCGCCGGCCGGCGGCTGCGTGCTGGCGCTGTGCTGCGACTACCGGGTGATGGCGCGCAGTGCCGACCCGGCCCGCCCCTATGCCATCGGCCTGAACGAGGTGCAGGTGGGCCTGGTGGCGCCTGAAGGCATCCAGCGCCTGCTGCGCCGCGCAGTGGGCGTGCACCGTTCCGGCATCCTGCTCACCACCGGCGCGCTGGTGCCGGCCGAACAGGCGCTGCAGATCGGCCTGGTCGATGAACTGGCCGACGGCGACCTGGTGGTGGCCCGCGCCATTGCCTGGCTGCAGAACCTGCTGAAGCAGCCGCGCCAGCCGATGCTGCTGACCCGCGCGGTGGCCCGTGCCGACCTGCAGGAGGCCCTGCACCCGGACCTGATCCAACTGGACCGGTTCGTCGAGGCCTGGTTCGCGCCGGATGCGCAGAATGCCCTGCAGGCGCTGGTGGCAAGGCTGGGCAAGTAACCGCCGCGCCTCCCCCGGGGTCAGAGCCCTTTCGCTTTGCGAAAGGGATCCGACCCCTCGCTGGATCCCACCGCTCCCCCGGGGTCAGAGCCCTTTCGCAAAGCGAAAGGGATCCGACCCCTGACCGGTATAATCGAGCCTTCTTCACTGCTGTGGCCGCCCCCTTGAACGACACGCCCGAACCCGTCGTCTCCGAGCTGATCGACCTGCTCACCCTGGAGCGGCTGGAGGACAACCTGTTCCGCGGGCAGAGCCGCGACATCGGCACCAAGTACGTGTTCGGTGGCCAGGTGCTGGGCCAGGCACTGGCGGCGGCGCAGGCCACGGTCGACAACGGCCGCCACGTGCACTCGCTGCACGCCTATTTCCTGCGCGCCGGCAACATCGACCACCCCATCGTCTATGACGTGGACCGTACCCGTGATGGCGGCAGCTTCTCCGTGCGCCGGGTCACCGCGATCCAGCACGGCAAGGTGATCTTCTTCTGCGCGGCCTCGTTCCAGCAGGCCGAGACCGGTGCCCAGCACCAGCACAAGATGCCCGAGGTGCCGCAGCCGGAGGACATCGAACCGAACCGCCCGCTGCCGGCCGAGGTGCTGGAGCGGCTGCCGATCAAGGTGCAGCGCTGGCTCTCGCGCGGCGGCCCGTTCGAGTTCCGCCACGTCTACCCGCGCGACGAACTGAACCCGCCCAAGCGCCCGCCCTACCACCAGGTGTGGCTGCGCCTGAGCGAACCGGTCGGCGATGCGCCCGAGCTGCACCAGGCGCTGCTGGCCTACGCCTCCGATTTCCACCTGCTGGGCACGGCCACGTTCCCGCACGGCATCAGCTACTACCATCCGCACGTGCAGATGGCTTCGCTGGACCACGCGATCTGGTTCCACCGCCCGTTCCGCGCCGACGACTGGCTGCTGTATTCGCTGGACAGCCCCAGCGCGCAGGATTCGCGCGGCCTGGCCCGCGGCCAGTTCTTCACCCGTGATGGCGTGCTGGTGGCCAGCACCGCCCAGGAAGGCCTGATCCGCGTGGTACCGGACCAGGATGCCGCGGCCGCCGTGCCGGCCAAGGAGTAAGCAATGCGCCAGATTTTCAGCAGCCAGCGCGTGGAAACCGTCGAGGGCGTGGCCGAGCTGCTACGCAGCCACGACATCGAAGTGAAGGTGACCAACGGCCGCTCGTACAAGACCCGTCGCCGTGGCCAGTTCAGCTATACCGACCTGGGCAACAGCCAGGGCTACCCGGCGGTGTGGATCGTGCGTGCCGACGACCAGCCGCGTGCACGCGAGATCCTGCGTGACGCACGTCTGCTCGACACCACCCGCCGCGACCACCCG
>DOKO01000083.1 GCA_003510825.1 Stenotrophomonas sp. | reverse complement strand
GCCCGCGTTGGCGCGGCCCTGGCCGACGCTGCCGAGGCGCGCGCCGAACAGGCCCGCGCCCTGCCCAACCCATCGCTCTCCTACGCCACCGAAAACGCCTGGGGTACCGGCAGCTACGGTGGCATGGGCCGCGCCGACAGCGTGCTCACCCTGTCCCAGCCGCTGGAAATCTGGGGCCAGCGTGGTGCACGCGTACGTGCTGCCCGCGCTGAAGCACAGGCCGCAACACTGCGTGGGACGCAGAGCCGCAGTGATGTAGCCAGCCAGCTGGCGGCGTTCTACGCGCAGGCCGAGAGCGCGCTGCGTCGTTACGCCCTGGCCAAGGAAGCGCTGACCCTGACCCGCGACGATGCCGTAGCCGTCGACGCGCTGGTGGAGCAGGGCCGCGAACCGCAGCTGCGCGCGGTGCAGGCGCGCAGCGAAGTGGCCAATGCCACGGCAGCACTGGATGAAGCGCAGGCCTTCCGCGATGCGGCTTTGGCGCGCCTGACCAGTGCGGCCCTGCTGGATACGCCGGTGCAGTCCATCGACAGCAGCCTGCTGGATCGCACGCCGCCGCTGCCACGCGGTGCGGCCGATGCCGCGCTGGCGGTGCGTATTGCCGAAGCCGAGGCACAGGCCAGCACACGCCTTGTCGACGTGGAGCGCAAGCGTGCCCTGCCCGATCTCAGCGTGACCGCCGCGCAGACCCGCTTCCGCGAGGACCGCGAACAGGCCTATACGCTGGGTGTGAGCCTTTCGATCCCGTTGTTCGATCGCAACCGCGGCGGCATCCGTGCGGCCAGTGCCGAGCAGCGTGCGGCCGAAGCGCGGCTGGACCAGCAGCGCCGCGACAGCGAAGCCGAACGCCTCTCGGCCGTGGCCGGGCTGAAGGCCGCCGGCAGCCGCACACGCGCCGCCGATGACAGCGTGGTGGCCGCCGAGGAAGCCTACCGCCTGGCCCGCATCGGCTTCGACGCCGGACGCATCTCGCAGCTGGAACTGCGCAGCACGCGCAGTGCCCTTATTGCCGCACGCGGCAGCGCCGTGGATGCGCGTCTGTCGCGCGTCGGCGCGGAAATCGATCTTGCCCGCCTGGAAGGGCGCGCCCCGTTTGTGGAGGTTCGCTGATGTTCTCCCGTACTTTTTCGTTGATGACCGCTGCACTGCTGGGCGGGCTGCTGGCCGGCTGCACTGGTACTGCACAGAGCCCAACCGCCGCTGCCGACGATGGCCACGGCCATGCACCGGGCAGCGCTGAATCCACCACAGGCAACACGCCCGAAGCCGATGAAGGCGTGGTCGCGCTGACGCCGGAACAGATCAAGGCGTCGTCCATCGAAGTGGTCGCCGTCGGTCGAGGCGGTGGCGGCTCCACGCGCCTGTCTGGCCGTGTGGAACCCTCGATCGGCGCGCGCGCGTCGGTGGCGTCCAGCGTGACCGGCCGCGTTGAACGCGTGCTGGTGGCACCGGGCACGGCCGTGAAGCAGAACCAGACGCTGGCCATCGTGCTCAGCGGTGAGGCCGCGGTGCTGCGCGCCAATGCGCTGGCGGCCGCCGCTGAAGCCAAGGCTGCGCGCCTGGCCCACGGCCGTGACAGGGCGCTGGTGGAACAGGGCGTGGTCGCGCGCCAGGAGCTGGAAACCTCGCATGCACGTGCCATGGCCGCGCAGGCGCAGGCGGCGGCGGCACAGGCACAGGCCGCCGCCAATGGAGCGCCCGATGCCAGCGGTCGCGTCCGCATTACCAGCCCGGTGGCCGGCACCGTCGGCAATGTGCAGGTCACGCCGGGCGGCGTGGTCGCTGCCGGCAGCGTGGTGGCCGAGGTCGCCGATCCGGCGATGAACGAGCTGGTGTTCACGGCACCACCGGCGCTGGCCGCACAGGTCACGCCCGGCATGACGCTGGAAGTGAGCGTGCCGGGCGGCAGCTTCAGCGCCACCGTCACCGGCGCTGCCGCGGATGTGCGCCAGCAGGGCGGCGTAGCGGTGATCCGTGCCATGCCGGTGAACGCCGCGCTGCCGCCGGCCGGTTCGCCGGTGTCGGCCGTGGTGGTCACCGAGGCCCAGGGCGACGCGCTCAGCGTACCCGCCGATGCGGTGCAGAACGTCGATGGCCGCAGCGCGGTGTTCGTCGCCGTCGACGGCGGATTCAAGGCGCAGCCGGTGCTGGCCGGCCGCCGGGCCGGCGATCGCATCGAGATCCTCGGTGGGCTGACCGGCAACGAACGCATCGTCGGCGCCAACGCCTTCCTGCTCAAGGCCGAACTGGCCAAGGGCGAAGCCGAACACGGGCACTGAGGAGGCGACCATGTTCAAGTTCATCATTGAAACTGCGGTACGCCACCGCTGGCTGGTGGTGTTCGCCGCCGCGCTGCTGGCGGCGGTCGGCCTGCTGCAGCTGGGCAAGCTGCCGATCGACGCGGTGCCGGACATCACCAACCGCCAGGTGCAGATCAACACCGTGGCCCCGGCGCTGACGCCGGAACAGATCGAACGGCAGGTGACCTACCCGCTGGAAACCGCGCTGGCCGGCATTCCCGGCCTGACCACCACCCGTTCGCTGTCACGCAATGGCTTCTCGCAGGTCACCGCCATCTTCAGCGATGCGACCGACATCTACTTCGCCCGCCAGCAGGTGGCCGAGCGCATGCGCGAGGCCGCCGACGATCTGCCAGACGGTGCATCGCCGCTACTGTCACCGGTCACCACCGGCCTGGGCGAGGTGCTGATGTGGACGGTGGATTTCACCGCGTTCGATCCGGCCCAGCTGGCCAAGCCCGGTGATGCCGGCTGGCAGGCTGGCGAGGTCTACCGCACGCCGGAAGGCACCCTGCTGCGCACGCCGGAAGAACGCGCCACCTACCTGCGCACCGTGCAGGACTGGATCATTGCGCCGCAGATGCGCTCCAGCCCTGGGCTGGCCGGCGTCGATACGGTTGGCGGCTACGTCAAGGAATACGGCGTGCACCCGGACAGCGCGCGGCTGGCCGCGCATGGGCTGGGCCTGGCCGACCTGGTCACCGCCCTGCAGCGTTCCAACGTGCAGGCCGGCGCCGGCTTCGTGCAGCGCGCTGGCGAAGGCCTGGTGGTGCGTGCCGATGGCCTGGCGCTGACCACCGACGATCTGGCGCAGGCCCCGGTGGCCACGCGCAATGGCGTGGTGGTACGCGTGGCGGACGTGGCCGAGGAGGCCTTGAGCCGCGCACCACGCCTGGGTGCGGCCAGCCGCAACGGCCACGAAGCCGTGCTCGGCACCGCGCTGATGATTGCCGGCGGCAACAGCCGCACCGTGGCCCAGGCCGCCGCGGAACGCCTGCAGCAGGTGAATGCCTCGCTGCCACCGTCCATCGTGGCAGTGCCGGTGCTGGACCGCAGCGAGCTGGTCAACGCCACCATCAGGACCGTGGCGAAGAACCTCAGCGAGGGTGCGCTGCTGGTGGTGGTGGTGCTGTTCCTGCTGCTGGGCAACCTGCGCGCAGCGGCGATCACCGCACTGGTGATCCCGCTGTCGTTCCTGTTCGCCGTGATAGGCATGAACCGCTTCGGCATCAGCGGCAACCTGATGAGCCTGGGCGCGCTGGATTTCGGCATCCTGGTGGATGGCGCGGTGATCGTGATCGAATCCACGCTGCTGATGCTGGGCCAGCGCCGCGCCGAACTGGGCCGCGCGCTGACGGCGATGGAGCGCCTCCGCGTGGCCGCGGATTCGGCACGGAAGATGGCGCGGCCTGCGGCCTTCGGCCAGCTGATCATCCTGCTGGTGTTCGCACCGATCCTCACCCTGGAAGGCGTGGAGGGCAAGACGTTCCACCCGATGGCGGCGACCTTCATGCTGGCGCTGATCGGCGCCTTCATCTTCTCCTTCACCTTCGTGCCGGCAATGGCCGCACTGCTGGTGCGCGAGCCCAAGGTGAAGGATGGCGATGCACATGCGGACGACGGCGAGCACGAAACCAAGTTGATCCGCGTGCTGCGTGCGCGCATCGAACCGGTGGTGCGCAAGGCTGTCGCGCATCCGCGCACGGTGCTGGCCGGTGCGGTGATGATGGTGGTGGTGGGCATCGGTTCGTTCTCGCTGCTGGGCCGCGAGTTCATGCCGACGCTGGACGAAGGCAATGTGGCGATGCAGGCCCTGCGCGTGCCGTCCACTTCGCTGGAGCAGTCGCTGGCGATGCAGCTGGCGCTGGAGAAGGCGCTGGCCGCGCAGCCGGAAGTGGAAACCGTGTTTTCGCGCACCGGTACCGCTGAAGCGGCCATCGACCCGATGCCGACCAACATCTCCGACAGCGTGATCGTGCTGAAGCCGCGTGCGCAGTGGCCCGATCCGGCGCTGGACAAGGAAGCGCTGGTGCAGCGCTTCGAGCAGCTGGCCGGGCAGCAGCTGGGCAACAGTTTCGAGTTCAGCCAGCCGATCGAGCTGCGCTTCAACGAGCTGATTTCCGGCGTGCGCACGGACCTGGCGGTGATGGTGTACGGCGATGATTTCGCCACACTGCAGAAGGTGGCCGAACAGGTGGCGTTGAAGCTGCGCGCGGTGGACGGCGCCGCCGACGTGCGGGTGGAGCAGATTTCCGGCCTGCCCACGCTCAACGTCAGGATCGACCACGTCGCTGCCGCGCAGTACGGGCTGACCGCGGCGGATGTGAGTGATGCGGTGTCCACCGGCATCGGTGGTACCGCGGCCGGGCGGATCTTCGAAGGCGACAGACGCTTCGATGTGGTGGTGCGCCTGGACGATGCTGCACGCAACGATCCTGACCAGCTGGCCTCGCTGCCGATTGCCACGCCGGCAGGCCAGGTGGTGCCGCTGTCCTCGCTGGCGCGCATCAGCGTCAGCGAAGGGCCGAACCAGATCAGCCGCAGCGACGGCAGCCGCCGCGTCGTGGTGCAGGCCAACGTGCGCAGCCGCGATCTCGGTGGCTTCGTCAGCGAAGCCCAGGCGGCGGTCGCCGACGTGGCGTTGCCGGCAGGTGCCTACCTGCGCTGGGGCGGCCAGTTCGAGAATCTGCAACGCGCGGAAAAGCGGCTGGCCACGGTGGTGCCGGTGGTGTTCCTGCTGATCGGCGGCCTGCTGTTCATGGCCCTGCGCAGTGGCAGGGAAGCGCTGCTGGTGTTCAGCTGCGTGCCGCTGGCCCTGGTCGGCGGCATCCTCGCCCTGCTGCTGCGTGGCATGCCGTTCTCGGTGTCGGCCGCAGTGGGCTTCATCGCCGTCTCCGGCGTGGCCACGTTGAACGGCCTGGTGCTGATGCAGGCGATCCGCGAGCGACTGGAGGGTGGCGACCTGCCGATGCAGGCGGCCATCAATGGTGCCGCCAGCCGCATCCGCGCGGTGCTGACCACGGCCCTGGTGGCCATCGTCGGCTTCGTTCCGATGGCCATTGCCAGTGGCGCCGGCGCGGAGGTGCAGAAGCCGCTGGCGACGGTGGTGATCGGTGGTCTGATCACCGCCACGGTGCTGACGTTGCTGGTGCTGCCGACGTTTGCCGGGCGGTTGGTGAAGCGCTGAGGCGTGTTGGGGTCGGAGCCCTTTCCGGTGGAAAGGGATCCGACCCCGGATCAGGGTCACCTGACCCTCAGGCCTTCTTCCGCTCGGCGATGTACGCCTGGATCTGCTGTTCCAGCACCGGCAGCGGCACCGAGCCCTGCTTCAGGATCACATCGTGGAAGCCCTTGATGTCGAACTTGTCGCCCAGTTCCTTCTCGGCCTGCGCGCGCAGGCGCACGATGGCGATCTCGCCCAGCTTGTAGCTCAGCGCCTGGCCCGGCCAGGAGATGTAGCGATCCACTTCGGTGGTCACTTCATGCTCGCTCAGCGCGGTGTGGTCGCGCAGGTAGGCCAGGGCCTGCTCGCGGGTCCAGCCCTTGCTGTGCACGCCGGTGTCGATGACCAGGCGCGCGGCACGCCACATTTCGTAGGTCAGGCGGCCGAAATCCTCGTACGGGGTTTCATAGATGCCCATTTCCACGCCCAGCTTCTCGCAGTACAGCGCCCAGCCTTCGCCATAGGCGGAGATGTAGGCGTTGCGGCGGAATTCGGGCAGGTCCTTCTGCTCGGAGGCGATCGCGCCCTGCAGCGCATGGCCCGGGTCGGACTCATGCAGGGTCAGCGCCGGCAGGTTGTACAGCGGGCGCGACGGCAGGTCGTAGGTGTTGACCCAGTAGGTGCCCATGCCACCGCGACCGGCGGTCCAGAACGGGGCGATATCCGGCGGCACCGGCACGATGGTGAAGCGCGCACGCGGCAGCGTCATGAACCGGCCGAGCTGGCCATCGGCGCGCTTGGAGATCCATGCAGCGCGCGACAGCAGCTCTTCCGGAGTCTTGGCGTAGAACTGCGGATCGGTGCGCAGGAAGGTCAGGAATTCAGCGAAGCTGCCCTTGAACTGCACCTGCTGGATGATGTCGTTCATCTCTTTCTGGATGCGCGCCACTTCACCCAGGCCGATGCGGTGGATCTCGTCGGGCGACAGGTCCAGCGTGGTGTATTCGTGGATCTGCTGCTTGTAGAAGGCCTTGCCACCGGGCATCGCCTCGGCGGCCAGGGTGGTGCGCGCCTGCGGCACGTATTCGCTGACGAAGAAGGTGCGCAGCTGCTGGAACGCCGGCACCACCTTGCCGCTGATGGCCGCCGCGGCCTGTTCGCGCAGGGCGGCCTGTTCGGCGGCCGGGATGCTGGCGGGCAGCTTCTTGAAGGGCGCGTACAGCGGCGAGGTCGTCGGGTCCTTCAGCTCGGCGACGGTGGCGATGGAGACCTCGCGGCCGTCCAGCACCGCGCGCGGCACGCTGAAACCACGCTTCAGGCCGGCGCGCATGTTGTCGGTCTGCTGGCCGAAGTAGCGCGGCACGTCGTTCAGGCGGGCGATGTAGTTGCGGTAGTCCTGCGCGGTCTTCATCTCGCGCCGGGCCATGAAGGACAGGTTGGACCAGAACGAGGAGTCCGAATTGAACGGCATCTCGTAGGTGCGCAGGCGCGTGGCTTCGGCCAGGTTGAAGACCTGGTCGCGGTAGATCGCGTAGTTGACCTGGTTGTCGGCCGACAGGGCCTTGACGTCGATCTTCTTCAGGTCGGCCAGGGTCTCGTCCCAGACCTTCAGGCGGGCCTGCTGCGCGGCCGGGCCGACATCAGGCATGCGGGTGGCGTTGGCTGGCGCGTCCTCGTCCTCGCTGGCTTCGCCACCGCCATCCTGGCGCCACTTCCACTCCTTCTCGTACAGCGCACGGAAGGCGGCATCGGCGGCCGATTCGGCGGCCATGCTGGCCGGAGCGGCGGCCGGCGGCGCAGCCAGGGCGACCGCAGGAGCGGACAGGGCAATCAACAGAGCTACGGCAAGGCGGGTTTTCACGAGCACAGGTTCCCGGGAAGGCAGATCCCGATGATCGCACCGTGCACAGCCCGTGGCATGGGACGAAGGTCCTGCCTGCGCCCGGTAGCGCGGGGCCATGCCCCGCGAGCGCGCAGCGCGGACAACGGATCCATCCGCCGGGCATGGCCCGGCGCTACCGGCCGCTCCTTGGTTGGCGCGCGCGGAAACACCGGGGTCAGAGCCCTTTCCTGCGGAAAGGGATCCG
>DOKO01000062.1 GCA_003510825.1 Stenotrophomonas sp. | reverse complement strand
CGCCTGGCGCGCGCTGCAGCGCCGTGCCGTTGCGCTGGGCCAGCTGCAGTGCGGCGAAGACCACGGCCTGGCCCTGGCCCGGCAGTTCGCCATGCTCAGCTACCGCACCCCGGAAGAATTCGGCGAGCGCTTCGACGCGGCGCCGGAAGTGGTCAACGGCCGCGTGCGCGTGGCCGCCGAAGACTACCTCGATGCCGCCGGTGCGCAGTACGTGGCGCGCACGCCGGTGACCGCCTACCTGCGCCTGTCCGAATCGATCGACCTGCACCGCGTGGACCCCGCCGCCATCCTGCCGCCCACCGTGGTGGTGGCCGTGGAAGGTGACCGCCTGGTGCCGCTGGCCGACCTGGTCGGCCTGGTCGAAGGGCTGGGCCCGCGCGGCAGCCTGCGCGTGCTGCGCTCGCCCTACGGCCACGACGCCTTCCTCAAAGAAACCGATCGCATCGACGCGATCCTCGCTACCGCCTTCCGCACTTCTGGAGAGTCCGCATGAGCCTGTACGCCAACGAGCCGTCCTGTAGCCGCACCACTGCCGCTGTCCGCGCCGGCATCGACCGCGACACCGCCCACGGTGCGGTCACCCCGCCGATCGTGCTGTCGTCCAACTTCAGCTTCGATGGCTTCGGCAACAAGCGGCAGTACGACTACACGCGCAGCGGCAACCCGACCCGCGACCTGCTGGGCGAAGCACTGGCCGAACTGGAAGGCGGCGCTGGCGGCGTCATCACCGCCACCGGCATGGGCGCGATCAACCTGGTGCTGAACGCACTGCTGGAGCCGGGCGATACCCTGGTGGTGCCGCACGATGCGTACGGTGGCAGCTGGCGCCTGTTCAATGCACTGGCGAAGAAGGGCCACTTCACCCTGGTCACCGCCGACCTCACCGACCCGCGTGCGCTGGCCCAGGCGCTGGCCAGCCAGCCGAAGCTGGTGCTGGTGGAAACGCCGTCCAACCCGCTGCTGCGCATCACCGACCTGCGCTTCGTCATCGATGCCGCGCACAAGGCCGGTGCGCGGGTGGTGGTGGACAACACCTTCCTGTCGCCGGCCCTGCAGCAGCCGCTGTCGTTCGGTGCCGACGTGGTGCTGCATTCGACCACCAAGTACATCAACGGCCACAGTGACGTGGTCGGTGGCGCGGTGATCGCGCGCGACCCGGCGGTGCACGAGCAGCTGGTGTGGTGGGGCAACGCGCTGGGCCTGACTGGTTCGCCGTTCGATGCCTTCCTGACCCTGCGCGGCCTGCGCACCCTGGATGCACGCCTGCGCGCGCACCAGGAGAACACCGCCTCGATCGTGGCCCTGCTGGATGCGCATCCGGCCGTGGCACGCGTCTACTACCCCGGCCTGGCCGACCATCCCGGCCACGCCATCGCCGCGCGCCAGCAGAGTGGTTTCGGCGCCATGCTGTCCTTCGAACTGGCGGCCTGCGAAGGCGAAGATCCGCATGCGGCGGTGCGCGCCTTCGTCGATGGCCTGCGCTACTTCACCCTGGCCGAATCGCTGGGCGGCGTCGAAAGCCTGGTCGCGCACCCGGCCACCATGACCCATGCGGCGATGACCGCCGAAGCACGTGCTGCCGCTGGCATCAGCGAAGGCCTGCTGCGCCTGTCGGTGGGCATCGAAGCCGAGCGTGACCTGCTGGCCGACCTCGACGCCGCGCTGCAGCGCGCCGAAGCGGTGATCGGCGCTGGCGTGCGCCGCAAACAGGTGGTGGATGCATGAGCGCGCTGGCCGCTGACATTCCCGCGCTCGGCGGTGGCCGCCTGGCCCTGCTCGGCACCGGCACGGTAGGCACGGCCTTCGTGCAGCGCTACCAGGCGCTGCAGGCGCGCGGGCTGGACCTGCCCAGCGTGCAGTGGCTGGCCAATTCGCGCACGGCGCTGGCCATCGACCGCGACCTGGCGCTGCCGCTGGAACTGGCCCGACGCGCGCCGCGTGACGGGCAGAGCTCGCCACCGTGGGCCAGCACCGAAGGGCTGGAACGCGGCGACGTGGTGGTCGATGCCACCGCCAGCGAGGACGTGGCCGCACGCCACGTGCAGTGGCTGGCCCGCGGCGTGCACGTGGTGACGGCCAATAAGCTGGGCCGCGGTGCGCAGCTGGCGCGCGCGCAGGCCATTGCCGAAAGCTGCGCCGACAGCGGTGCGCGCTACGGTGACAGCGCCACCGTGGGTGCCGGCCTGCCGTTGCTGAGCAGCCTGCGCGCGCTGGTGGCAGGCGGCGACCACATCCATGCGATCGAAGGCGTGCTGTCCGGTTCACTGGCCTGGCTGTTCCATCGCTACGATGGCCGCTCGCCGTTTTCGCTGGCGGTGCGCGAAGCGCTGGACGCCGGCTATACCGAACCCGATCCGTGCGTGGACCTGTCCGGCGAGGACGTGCGGCGCAAGTTGCTGATCCTGGCCCGCAGCAGCGGGCTGGCGCTGGATGCGGCGCAGGTGCAGGTGGAGTCGCTGGTGCCGGCGGCGCTGGCAGACGTGCCGCTGGCTGAGGCGCTGGCCGCGCTGGAACAACTGGATGCGCCGCTGCAGGCGCGCTGGCAGCAGGCACACGCACAAGGCCGGGTGCTGCGTTTCGTTGGCCGTGTCGATGCCGGTGGGGCACAGGTGGGACTGCGTGAACTGCCCGCCGATCATCCGCTGGCACAGGGTGCGGGCACCGACAACCGCGTGGCCATCCACAGCGATCGCTACCGCCAGCAGCCGCTGCTGATCCAGGGCCCGGGCGCCGGGGCGGAAGTCACGGCCGCGGCGCTGCTGGATGACGTGTTGCGGATTGCGGGCTGAAGGCCCGCCGCTGCGCTCGCCGGGCATGGCCCGGCGCTACCGCCCATGTCCGCCGGACCGTGCCCGGCGGATCATGCCCTGCAGGGCCGGATCTCAACGCGTCTTCAATACCTTCAACAACGCTGCGTTGAACTGCTTCGGGTCCTGCACCTGCGGCGAGTGCCCGAGTTCGGCGAACTCGACCAGGGTTGCGCCGGGAATCGCCTCCGCGGCCGCCTTGCCCAGCGCAGGGTAATTGCCCAGCGTGGCCTTCAGTTCCGGTGAGGCGCGGTCGCGGCCGATCGCGGTGCGGTCCTTCTGGCCGATGAACAACGCGGTCGGTACCTGCAGGTGCTTCAGTTCGTAGACCACCGGCTGGTTGAACACCATGTCCGAGGTCAGCGCCTGGCTCCAGGCCACCGCCTGCTTGCCCGCGCCTTCATACATGCCCGACTGCATGCGTGCCCAGTGCTCGTAAGCGGGCGTCCACTGGCCGTCGTAGTACACATCCAGCTGGTAACGGCGGATGCTGTCATAGCTGGTCTTCAGTTCGCCGGCATACCACTCGTCGACGCTGCGCCACGGCACGCCCAGCGCCTTCCAGTCTTCTAGGCCGATCGGATTGACCAGCGACAGGCTGCGCAGATCCTGCGGGTACATCAGCGCGTAGCGGATGGCGAGCATGCCGCCCATCGAATGGCCGACCAGGTGCACCGGCTGGTCGCCGAGCTGCAGCTGCTGCAGCAGTGCGTGGGTGTTGGCGGCCAGCTGGCCGAACGAATACTGGTAGCGCTCGGGCTTGCTGGCCTTGCAGAAGCCCACCTGGTCCGGTGCGATCACCCGGTAACCGGCGGCCACCAGCGGCGCGATGGTCTGCTGCCAGGTGGCCGCGCAGAAATTCTTGCCGTGCAGCAGCACGACCACGCCGATCGCCTTCTTCTTCGGCGTGACGTCCAGGTAGGTCATTTCCAGCGGCTGGCCCTGCGACTGCAGGGCGAAGGTCTTCACCGGATAGCCGTAATCAAAGCCTTCCAGGCGCGGGCCGTAGGTCGGTGGCGGCGCGGCCAGGGCGGACAACGGCAGGCAGGCAAGCAGGGCGGCGGCGATCACGCGCATGGGACAGTCCGGGGCAGGGGAGCCCCGAGCCTAACCGCAACACGGTGACGGTGTCGTCCGACGCGGTGGTGCCGACCGGCGCCATCGCGCCGGCAGCGCCGCCGAAGGCCTCAGCACTCGATGACGTTCACCGCCAGGCCGCCACGGCTGGTTTCCTTGTACTTGTCCTGCATGTCGCGGCCGGTATCGCGCATGGTCTTGATGACCTTGTCCAGCGACACCTTGTGCTTGCCGTCGCCACGCATGGCCATGCGCGAGGCGTTGATCGCCTTCACCGCGCCCATCGCGTTGCGCTCGATGCACGGAATCTGCACCAACCCGCCGATCGGGTCGCAGGTCAGGCCGAGGTTGTGTTCCATGCCGATTTCTGCGGCGTTCTCGATCTGGCTGGGGTTGCCGCCCAGCGCTGCCACCAGGCCACCGGCAGCCATCGAGCAGGCCACGCCCACTTCGCCCTGGCAGCCCACTTCGGCGCCGGAAATCGAGGCGTTTTCCTTGTACAGGATGCCGATCGCGGCTGAGGTCAGCAGGAAGTCGAACACGCGCTGCTCGTTCGCGCCCGGGCAGAAGCGGTCGAAGTAATGCAGCACCGCCGGCAGCACGCCGGCCGCACCGTTGGTCGGCGCGGTGACCACGCGGCCACCCGCAGCGTTCTCTTCGTTCACCGCCAGTGCGTACAGGTTGACCCAGTCCAGCGTGGTCAGCGGGTCGCGCATCGCGGCTTCCGGCTTGGAGGACAGCTCGCGGTACAGCGCCGGTGCGCGGCGGCCGACCTTCAGGCCGCCCGGCAGCACGCCTTCCTCGCGGATGCCACGCGCCACGCACGACTGCATCGCGCTCCAGACCTCGCGCAGCTGGGCACGGATCTCGTCCTCGCTGCGCCAGCACTTCTCGTTCTCGAACATCAGCTGGGCGATGCTCAGGCCGCTGCGCGCGGTCTGCGCCAGCAGCTCGTCGCCGCTCTTGAACGGGTAGGGCAGCGGGGTTTCATCGGGCACGATGCGGTCATCGGCCGCGTCGTCCTGGTTGACCACGAAGCCGCCACCGACGGAGTAGTAATCGCGGGTGGCGATCACTTCGTCCTCGGCGTTGTAGGCGGTGAAGCGCATGCCGTTGGTGTGGTACGGCAGCTTCTGGCGCTTGTTCATGCCGAGGTCGCGCTTCTCGTCGAAGGCGATCTCGTGCTGGCCCATCAGCTGGATGCGCTTGCTGCTGCGGATGCGCTCCAGGGTGGCCGGGATGATGTCCGGGTCGATCAGGTTCGGGCGCTGGCCTTCCAGGCCGAGCAGGATCGCCTTGTCGGTACCGTGGCCGCGGCCGGTCAGTGCCAGCGAACCGTAGACGTCGGCGCGGATGCGCGCCACTTCGTGCAACCGGCCCGGGTCGAGCAGCCAGCGGTGGATGAAGCGCTCGGCGGCCTTCATCGGCCCGACGGTGTGCGAGGAACTCGGACCAATGCCGATCTTGAAAACGTCGAACGTGCTGACAGCCATGGTTGCCGTACTGCGGGTACCGGAAGAGACCGCTATTCTAGCGGTTCATTGCCGCAACCCATGGCTGCGGCGCAGCATTTCCAGCAAGGGGCCCGAACCGGTGTTGACCCTGTTCCAGCGTGACGACTGCCACCTGTGCGACATGGCCCTGGCCGAGCTGGCCAAGGCGCGGGCGCCGGAGTTCGAATCAGTGTTTCTGGACGACCAGCCCGGGCTGGAAGCGCGCTATGGCGCGCGGGTGCCGGTGCTGCGTGACGAGGCCGGCGGCCGCGAGCTGGACTGGCCGTTCGATGCGGCCGGTGTGCGGGCCTGGCTGGCCGCGGGGTGAATCCGCCGGGCATGGCCCGGCGCTACCCTGGATTGCAGGCTGTCCGTAGCGCCCGAGCCGATGCTCGGGCGTTTCTGTTTGCCCGCGAAGAGCAGCCGAGCATGG
>DOKO01000063.1 GCA_003510825.1 Stenotrophomonas sp. | reverse complement strand
CGGCCAGCGACTGCAGCCCCAGTTCGCGCAGGCAGTCATCGGCAATGGCTTCATCGGCGCGGCCGGGTGCGGCCAGCAGGCCCAGGTGCGCGGCGCGGCCCATGGCCACCACCTCGCGCACGCGCCAGGCGAACGGCAGCGGCGCGGCCTGCGGCACATAGCCCATGCGCCGTGCGCGTGCGGCGCGGTCATGCTCGCGCAGCGGCTGGCCGAGCAGGCGCACTTCGCCGGCCACCGCCGGCAGCAGGCCGAGCAGGGTGCGGAACAGGGTGGTCTTGCCGCAGCCGTTGGGGCCGAGCAGGCACAGCACTTCACCGGGCTGCACCGACAGCGTGAACGGCAGGCCGAGTGCCACCCCGGCGTGGCCGATGACCAGCGCCTGCGCATCGAGCAGGGGCGCGGCGGCGGTCATGGGCGACGCTCGCTGCGGGCCAGCACCAGCAGGAAGCAGGGCACGCCGACGAAGGCGGTGAGGATGCCCAGCGGCAGTTCGATCGATGCCAGGGTACGCGCCAGCGTGTCCGCGGCCAGCAGGAAACTGGCGCCGAGCAGCAGGCTGGCCGGCAGCAGGCGGCGGAAGTCCGCGCCTACCAGCAGGCGCGCGATGTGCGGCACCACGAGGCCGACCCAGCCGATGATGCCGGCCAGTGACACGGCGGCGGCCGTGCACAGCGTCGCCGCAGCGATCAGCGTCCAGCGCAGCGGCGTGACGGCCACGCCGAGCGCGCTGGCTTCTTCGTCGCCCAGGCTGAGCAGATTGACCCGCCAGCGCAGCAGCACCAGCGGCAGCAGGCCCACCAGCAGCAGTGGTGCGGTCACCCACAGATCGTCAGTGACCACCGCATTCAAGCCGCCCAGCAGCCAGAAGGTGATGGACGGCAGCTGGGTATAGGGATCGGCCAGCAGCTTCAACAGGGAAATGCCGGCGCCGAGCAGCGCCGAGACGGCCACGCCGGCCAGCACCAGCACCAGTACCGGATCGTGGCGGCGCACCAGTGCGGCCACCATGCAGACCAGGCCGACGGCGCCGAGCCCGCCGGCAAAGGCGATGCCCTGCACCAGCAGCATCGGCAGGCCGAGGAACAGGCCCAGTGATGCACCGAGGCCGGCACCGGCAGAGACGCCAAGGATGTCCGGCGAGACCAGCGGATTGCGGAACATGGCCTGGTAGGCCGCGCCTGCAGCAGAAAGCACGGCGCCGATCAGAACCGCCGCCAGCACACGCGGCAGGCGGATGTGCCAGAGCGCGGCCTGCAGGGCCGGTGGGCTGGGTTCGCCGATACCGAACAGCTGCCAGCCGATGGCCTGCAGCAGGGCGCCCGGCTTGACCGGGAACTGGCCGACGGAGAACGCCAGCAGCACCATCGCCAGCAACGGCCCCCATGCCCCTGCATGCCACGCCCAACGCGGAAGTGGACGCCGCATCAGGCGCGCGGATCCAGGCGGCGTGCGATGTCGGCGGGCAGGGCCTGGCCCCACAGCAGCTGGTGCAGTGCGGCCACGCGGGTGCGCAGCGCGGCCGGGGCCAGTGCCGGGGTCGCAGCGGGATGCAGCTTCGACAGCAACCATGGCAGGCCGGGCAGGCGGTTGACGCCGGGGGGGCCATCCAGCCAGCCGAACGGCAGCACCGGAGCGCAATGCAGGCGGCCCTCACGCACCGCGCGAAGCGCGCGCCAGCGCGGGTCCTGCGTGGCGCGTGCGGCGAAGCCGGCATCCTGGGTGAGGATGACGTCCGGATCCCAGGCCAGCAGCTGCTCGAACGAGACCCGTGCCAGGCCACCGCTGCCTGCGCTCGCGGCGACATTGCGACCGCCACAGAATTCGATGACCTCGGTGTTGATGGAGCCGGACAGCCCACTTTCCAGTCCATCGCTGCCGCGGCCGTAGTACACGGTGGGGCGCGCCGCCGCCGGGCGCACGGCCAGCACCTCACGCACCAGCGCCAGCTGTGCCTCGGCGGCCCTGGCCAGCGCTTCGCCGCGCGCGGGTACGTCCAGCAGCGTGCCGAGATGACGCAGCTGTGCGGGATGATCCGGCAGCCGGCCGGCGATCAGTTCAAACGGAATGGCGGTCTGCTTCCAGACGCGCTCGGCACCATCGCGGTAGTTGGCATCGAAATCGCCGGCGTCGAGCACCAGGTCCGGCTGCATCGACAGCAGGCGTTCCAGGCTGACGGTGCTGCCACGTCCGGCCAGGCGGCCGACCACGGGCAGGTCGCGCAGCGAGGGCGGCAACTGTGCCAGTGCTTCCGGCGAGAGCTTCATCGGCCAGCCGAGCAGGCGATCCGGAGCGACCGCCGCCATCAACACGGCGGCCGGTGGGCCCGCCGCGAACACGCGCTTCGGCGTGGCCTTCGGTGCGCCCAGGCGCAGCACGCGCGCGGCCGGCATGGCCAACAGTTCGGCGCTGGCCACCAGCAGGGGCGCCAGCGCGAAGGCCTGCAGCAGGGCACGCCGCCTCATGCGGCTGCCACCGGCGCGCTGCGGCAGGCATTCCACCAGCGTTCCAGCGCATCGGCCTCGGCCGGCAGCTCGGCGGACAGGCCGCCGGTGAACTCCCGCCAGGCCGGCAGGTAGGGCAGCTTCACCGCCGTCAGCAGCGGGATGCCGGCCATCATCAGCGCCAGCAGTTCATCGGCCATGCCGCCGCCTTCCGATTCCAGCGTGCCGAAGCGATTGGCGATGGCCAGCTCGGCCGGCTCCTGCAGGACACGCCGCAGCACCACGCTGGCATCGGCAATGCCGCCCGGGTCGAGGTTGCAGCCGCAGGAGGCCGGCCCCAGCGCCTGGCTGATGGGGTAGCGCGAGCCGGGGTCGGTCACGTCCATCAACGCCATGCGCTTGCCGTTCGCGGTGGGTTCGTGTGGCAGGTGCACCAGCCCGCGCACGCGGATGCCGGCTGCCAGCTGGCGCGCGGCGAACGCGGCCAGCAGTGCATCCGGTTCGCCGCTGTGGTCATGCACGATCGCGGCGATGCGCGGTGACGGGGTGGCGCTCATGCTCAGAACCTCCAATTGGCGTTGGCGAACCAGGTGCGGCCGGGCATCGGGTAGCCATCGGCCAGCTCGTACCACTTGTCGCCGATATTGCGCACGCCGACGTCGAAATCCAAGGCGTCGCGCGGGGCCCAGCTGGCCTTCAGGCCGACGATGCCGTAGCCGGGCAGGGCACGTACCGGGCGTGCAGTGTCGGCGTAGCTGACCTTGCGGCCCTGTTCGGCCTCCACCGTGGCCTGCAGCTTCACCTGCGGCAGCATCTGCCAGGCCACGGCCATGAACAGCCGCTGGCGCGGGCTGTCGAGCAGGGCCGCGTTGCGGTCCTGCAGGTTGGTGCGGCGCAGCCAGGTGTAGCTGCCCTGCAGGTTCCAGTCGTCGCCGAAGCGCTGCTGCAGGCCCAGTTCAACACCCTGGTGGCGGGCCTTGCCGATGTTCTGAGCCTGGTTGCAGGTGCTGCCACCGCATTCGCTGGAGGCCACCACCGCGGTCTGGATCAGGTCGTCGATGCGGCTCAGGAACAGCGCGGCCTGCAGCTGGCCACCTTCCCACCAGCGCCCGCGCACGCCCACCTCGAAGTGGGTGGCGTGTTCGGGGGCCAGGTCGGGGTTGGGCAGGGCCGCGCCCATGCGCGCCGAATAGCGGTCCTTGATGGTGGGGAAGCGCGTGCGGCGGGCGACGCTGGCGTACCACTGCTGGTCTGGCGCCAGCTGCTGCACGTACTCGACCACGCCGTTGGTGGCGTCGGTGCTGCCGGTCGGCCAGAAGTACACGCGCTTGGCCTCGCGACGGTCGTGGCCGATGCCCACGCGCAGGTGCGAGGTATCGGTCAGGGCGATGCGGTCCTCGATCGCCACCGAGGTGGTGACATCGCGGTAGTCCTTGGTCGGCGAATGCGGGTTGCTTTCGCTGTGCTTGTCTTCCTTGTAGTGCACGGCCAGCTGCAGTTCCTGGCGCGGCAGCAGGGTGGTGGCCAGGGTGGCCGAGGCACCGACGGTGCGGTCGTCGTAGATGCTGGGGAAGCTGCTGTTGTCCATCGCCACCTGGTAGGTGCCGTCGGTATAGGCATCCAGGCCGTTGCCGTAGGTATCGCGGTAGACGCGCGTGCGCAGCGTGGTGTGCTCGCCCAGGGCGGTGTTGCCGATGAAGTACAGGCTGTCCTTGTCCCACCACGGCCAGCGCCAGTAACGGATGCCGCTGCGCGCGGTGCCGGTGTAGACCGGATTGCCCTTCTCGCCGTCCTGGCGTGCATAACCGATGGCGTACTCGTCGCCTTCGCGCGGCGTGTAGCCGAGCTTGAACGACAGGCGACGGTCTTCGCGCTGAGCGTTCTGGCGGTTGCTGCCGGTGTCGGTGGGCACGCGCTTGTAGTCGACGAAGCCATCGGGCAGCGGGAATTCATCGGCCTTCAGGATCGACGCGCCCAGCTGGTAGTACCAGTCGCCGTGGCGGCCACCGAGGTTGAAGGCGGCCTTGCGCTCGCCGCCATCGGCGATGCCCAGGCGAACATCGCCTTCGAACGGACGGTCGGGCCGGCGGCTGACCAGGTTGATCGCGCCGCCAAGGATGTTCGGGCCGTACAGCAGCGATGCCGCGCCGCTGGCGACCTGGATCTCGGCCAGGTCGAAGGTGGTGAACCGGCCGAAGTCCACGTAGCCGTCATAGGGCACGTACAGCGGGATGCCATCGAGGAACACCGGCACCTGGCGCGCATCGAAGCCGCGCAGGTAGACCATGTCCTCATTGCGCGAGTTGCGGGCGAGGCTGACGCCGGGCAGGACGCTGACCGCTTCGCCGACGGTGTTGCGGTCCAGCTGCTGGATGCGCTCGGCATCCAGGCGGCGTTCGGCGACGGTATCGGAGGTGCCGCGGGTGGCGCGCACGTCAACCGTGCCCAGGGTGAACACGGGGGGCGGGGTGGCCGCCTCGATGGCCTGTGCGGAGAGAGGGAGCAGCAGGGCCGACAGGGGTAGAACGAAACGACAGGTACGCATCCTCGCGATTCCTCGGGTTCGTTATATCCGCGATGATATAACGGTTGGAAGGGGTCAACTTGATGACCGGCCGCCGTAGTGTCGGCGCTGTGGTGAATACGCGCCTTGATCCATATCAAGGGTGGTGCGTGGCAACCGCGGCTTACACTGTGGGCCCGCAGCGGCGGTACGGAAGGGAGCACGATGAGCGAGGCCGACCCCACCCTGGAACTGCAGGGCAGCCTGTGGCTGACGATTGCCGGGCAGAGCCTGGGAGGACGCGGGCGCTTCGCCCTGCTGGGGTTGATCGATGCCTGTGGTTCGATCAGCCAGGCGGCCAAGCGCATGGGCATGACCTACAAAAATGCCTGGGATGCGGTGGATGCGATGAACACGGCGGCCGGCGAGCCGCTGGTCGCGCGCAGCGTCGGTGGCCGCGGCGGTGGCGGTGCGCAGCTGACCGAGCGTGGCCGCCAGCTGATCGCCCGCTTCGAACAGGTGGAGCGCGCGCACCGTGCGTTCCTGCAGTCGTTGCAGGCAACCCCCGGGCTGGACGAGGATCTGGCCCTGATCCGGAGAATCGGCATGATCACCAGTGCACGCAACCAGTTCCACGGCCGCGTCAGCGCGC
>DOKO01000177.1:377-3036 GCA_003510825.1 Stenotrophomonas sp. | reverse complement strand
CATCCATGGCGCCTGCGGTCCTGCCTCAGCCCCCGGCCCCACCCGCTGCCCTACCGTTCCGTGCTCGCGGACGGGAGGTCAACGGCAGAGCAGAAGCAAAGGCAAAAAAAACGGAGGCCGTTGGCCTCCGTTTTTCTGTACTGCTTCAACCCACTTTTACTTGCCGGTCTTCACTTCGGTCCACAGGCGGGTGTAGAGCTTGTCGGTTTCCGGGGTGTTGATCGAGTAGGTGAACATCTTCTCGGCGACGTCGGCCGGCGGGTAGATGGTCGGGTCGGTGCGGATCGCTTCGTCCACCAGCGGGGTCGCGGTCGGCACCGGGTTGGCGTAGTGGATGAAGTTGGTGTTGGCCGCGGCGACCTTCGGTTCCAGCAGATAGTTGATGAACTTGTAGGCCGCTTCCGGGTGCTTGGCGTCCTTCGGGATCGCCAGCATGTCGAACCACTGCGGTGCGCCTTCCTTCGGGATCGAGTAGGCCACGTGCACGCCGTTGCTGGCTTCCTCGGCGCGGTCGCGGGCCTGGATGATGTCACCCGACCAGCCCACCACCAGGCAGGTGCCGCCGTTGGCCAGCGAACCCACGTACTGCGAGGAGTGGAAGTTCTGCACGTACGGGCGGATCGACTTCAGCAGGTCGGCGGCCTTCTGCAGCTCGGCCGGGTCGCCGCTGTGCGGGTCCAGGCCCAGGTAATGCAGGGCGATCGGGATCATGTCGGCCGGCGTGTCCAGGATGGTCACGCCGCAGTCCTTCATCTTCGCGATGTTTTCCGGCTTGAAGATCAGGTCCCAGCTGTTGGCGATGTCGGCGCTGCCGCCGAAACGCTCCTTCAGCATGTCCACGTTGTAGCCGATGCCGGTGGTGCCGATCATGTACGGCACGCCGTACTTGTTGTCCGGGTCCTGGGTGGCGATGCGCTTCATCACCGACGGGTCCAGGTTGGCCAGGTTCGGGATCTTGCTCTTGTCCAGCGGCAGGAACACGCCGGCCTGGATCTGGCGGCCGAAGAAGTTCAGCGTCGGCACCACCACGTCGTAGCCGCTGTTGCCGGCCAGCAGCTTGGTCTCGACCATCTCGTCGCTGTCGAACACATCGTAGGTCACCTTGATCCCGCTCTCCTTCTCGAAGGTCGGGATGGTGTCCTCGGCGATGTAATCGCTGTAGTTGTAGACGTTCAGGACCTGGCTGTCCTGCGCGCCACCGTTGCCACCGCCACAGGCGGCAAGCAAGGCGGAGGCCAGGCCGAGCGTGAGGATACGCAGCTTCATCGGGTGCTCCAGAATGCGGAATGGGGGGAGGCCGGCGGGGCCGGCGACGGGTGCCAGCCTACCCCCCGGCGGCTCATTCATCAATTGCGGGCCTTCACACGTTCAACAGCAGGAACTCGCGCTCCCAGGAGCTGATGACGCGGAAAAAGGTCTCGTATTCCTTGCGCTTGACCGAGATGTAGGCCCGGCAGAAGCGCTCGCCCAGCAGGGCCTGCAGTTCGGCGCACTGTTCCAGCCCGTCCAGCGCCTCGCCCAGCGAGCGCGGCAGGTTGTAGCCCAGCTCCTTGGCGCTGCCGGTGACCGGCGCGTCCGGGGCCAGCCGCTCGCGGATGCCGAGCAGGCCACAGGCCAGGGTCGCGGCCATCGCCAGGTAGGGGTTGGCGTCGGAACCGGCAAAGCGGCTTTCCACCCGCATGTTCTCCGGCGTATCCAGCGGCACGCGCAGGCCGCAGGTGCGATTGTCGTAGCCCCAGTGCACGTTGCTCGGCGAGACCTCGCCGAACACCAGGCGCCGGTAGGAATTGACGTTCGGCGCAAAGAAGGCCATCGCCTGCGGCACGTACTTCTGCAGGCCGCCCAGGTAGTGGCCGAACACCGGGCTGAACTCGCCCTCGCCGTGGGTTTCGCCGGTGAACACGTTGCTGCCGTCGCTGACCCGCACCAAGCTCTGGTGGATGTGCATGGCGCTGCCCGGTTCGTTCTCCATCGGCTTGGCCAGGAAGGTGGCGTACACGCCGTGGCGCATCGCCGCCTCGCGCATGGTGCGCTTGAACAGGAACACCTGGTCGGCCAGGTCCATCGCATCGGCGTGGGTAAAGTTGACTTCCAGCTGCGCCGCGCCGGATTCGTGGATCAGCGTGTCCACGTCCAGCTTCATCGCATCGGCGTAGTCGTACATCAGATCGAGGATGGGATCGAATTCGTTGACCGCATCGATCGAGTACGACTGCCGCGCCGTTTCCGGGCGCCCGGAGCGGCCGGCCGGCGGCAGCAGCGGGAAATCCGGGTCGGTGTTCTTCTGCACCAGGAAGAATTCCAGCTCCGGTGCGACCACCGGGCGCAGGCCCAGTTCGGCGTAGGCGGCCAGCACGCGGCGCAGCACGTTGCGCGGGGCCAGTTCGTGCGGCTCGCCGGTCTTGGTGTAGCAGTCATGGATGACCTGCGCGGTGGCGTCGGCCGCCCACGGCACCATGCGCACGGTGTCCGGGTCGGGCCGCAGCATCATGTCCGAGTCCGACGGCGAGGTCAGGTCGTAGTAATCGTCCGGGAATTCGCCGGTGACCGTGGTGGCGAAGATGCCTTCGGGCAGGCGCGTACCGTAGTCGTGCGAGAACTTGTCGGCCGGAATGATCTTGCCGCGCGCGTTGCCGGTGATGTCCGGCACCAGGCACTC
>DOKO01000177.1:0-149 GCA_003510825.1 Stenotrophomonas sp. | reverse complement strand
GATGTCCGGCACCAGGCACTCGACCTCGGTGATGCGCCGCTCCTTCAGCCAGCGCAGCAGGCTGCTTTCCTGCGGTGCGGGGGGCGTGGCCGTCTTGCGCGGGCGAGGTCGGGAACTCATCGGGAATCCAGTCGGTTCTGTTGATGCTG
>DOKO01000176.1 GCA_003510825.1 Stenotrophomonas sp. | reverse complement strand
CAGGTTGGCGTACTCGTTGGACTTGAAGTCCGACAGGCGCACGATCACCGGGTTCGGTGCGACCGAGGCGGTGAGGGTGGCGATGCCTTCGGCCAGGCGGTCCACGTAGAAGCTGACCGGATCACCGTAACCGGCGATCTTCTCGTCGATCTTCTTCTTGGTCGCCGCATCCTGGCGGTCGTATTCCAGCAGCGCGTTCGGGTGGATGCCGATGTGGCTGGCGATGATCATTTCCAGGCGGGCCAGGCCGATGCCGGCGTTCGGCAGCTGGCCGAAGTCGAAGGCACGTTCCGGGTTGGCCACGTTCATCATGATCTTCAGCGGTGCCGGCGGCATGTTGCCCAGATCGGTGGTGGTGCGCTCGAAATCGAGCTTGCCCTCGTAGATGAAGCCGGTATCGCCTTCAGCGCAGCTGACGGTGACCTGCTGGCCATCTTCGATGACCTTGGTGGCGTTGCCCGAACCGACCACGGCCGGCACGCCCAGCTCGCGCGCGATGATCGCAGCGTGGCAGGTGCGGCCACCACGGTTGGTGACGATGGCCGAGGCACGCTTCATCACCGGCTCCCAATCGGGGTCGGTCATGTCGGCGATCAGCACGTCGCCCGGCTGCACGCGGTTCATGTCTTCCAGCGTCTTGACCACACGGGCGGTGCCCGAGCCGATCTTGGCGCCGACGGCACGGCCTTCGGCCAGCACGTTGCCGCCCTTTTCAGTCAGCGCGAAGCGCTCGATCTGGGTGGCGTGGCTGCGCGACTTCACCGTTTCCGGGCGGGCCTGCACGATGAACAGCTTGCCGCTGACACCGTCCTTGGCCCACTCGATGTCCATCGGGCGGCCGTAGTGCTTTTCGATGACCAGCGCCTGCTTGGACAGTTCCTGCACGTCCTCGTCACTGATGGAGAAGGTGCTGCGCAGTTCGACCGGGGTATCCTCGATCCTGACGCGCTCGCCGGGGACATCCGAATACACCATGCGGATCGCCTTGCTGCCGAGCGAGCGGCGCAGGATCGCCGGCTTGCCGGCCTGCAGGGTGGGCTTGTAGACGTAGTACTCGTCCGGGTTGACCGCGCCCTGCACGACCATTTCGCCCAGGCCGAACGACGAGGTGACGAACACCACGTCACGGAAGCCGGACTCGGTATCCAGGGTGAACAGCACGCCGGAGGAACCGACGCCCGAGCGCACCATCAGCTGCACGCCGGCGGACAGGAACACGTCTTCGTGCTTGAAGCCGTGGTGCACGCGGTAGGCGATGGCGCGGTCGTTGTACAGCGAGGCGAACACTTCCTTGACCTTGTGCACGACATCGTCGGCACCGGTGACGTTGAGGAAGGTTTCCTGCTGGCCGGCGAAGGACGCATCGGGCAGATCTTCGGCGGTGGCCGAGGAGCGCACCGCAACGGCCACTTCGCCGCCGCCGTTTTCGTCGCACAGCTGCTTGTAGGCGCTGCGGATGTCCTGGTCCAGCTGCGGCTGCAGCGGGGCATCGATCACCCAGGTGCGGATTTCCTTGCCGGCAACGGTCAGCGCGTTGACGTCTTCGACGTCGAGCGTGGCCAGCTTGTCGAAGATGCGCTTGGACAGGTCGTTGTGGGCAATGAAGTCCTTGAAGGCTTCAGCGGTCGTGGCGTAACCGCCGGGGACGGAGACCCCCAGACCGGCAAGGTTGCCGATCATTTCGCCCAGCGACGAATTCTTGCCGCCTACGCGGGCCAGATCGCCCAGACGCAGTTCGTGCAACCACAGGATATTCTCGTTCAAGCGCGATGCTCCGTTTGGCCATCGCCCGAGGCGGGCTGAATGGCCGCGTCCGTAGGAAGAAGCCGATATGATGCCGGTCGCAGTACCGTCGGCACAAGCTTGTGCTGCAACCATTTTCAGCTTCAGAGGGGTGAAAACCGCCTATGTCGACCATCCGTCCGGTGTTCTACGTTTCCGATGGAACCGGTATCACCGCTGAAACCATTGGGCATAGCCTGCTCACGCAGTTCACCGGGTTCAGCTTCATCACTGATCGAATGTCGTTCATCGACGACCCCGAAAAAGCCCGGGAAGCGTGTGTCCGGATCCAGGCGGCGGGGGAGCGGTACCAGGTCCGGCCCATCGTGGTGAACTCCTGCGTGGACCAGAGCCTGAGCCTGATCCTGGCCGAGAGCGGGGCGCTGATGCTGGACGTGTTCGCCCCGTTCATCGAGCCGCTGGAGCGGGAACTGGCCAGCCCGCGCCTGGCCCGGGTCGGCCAAGCCCACGGCATGGTGGACTTCGAGACCTACCACCGCCGCATCAACGCGATGAACTTCGCGCTGACCCACGATGACGGCATCGCGGTGAACTACGACGATGCGGACGTGATCCTGGTTGCGGTGTCGCGCGCCGGCAAGACGCCCACCTGCATCTACCTGGCCCTGCATTACGGGGTGCGCGCGGCCAATTACCCGCTGACCGACGAGGATCTGGAGAGCGACCGCCTGCCACCCCGCCTGAGAAACTATCGTCGGAAACTATTTGGCCTGACCATCGATCCGGACCGCCTGCAGCAGATCCGCCAGGAGCGCCGGCCGAACTCGCGCTACGCCAACCTGGACACCTGCAAGCGCGAGGTGGCCGCGGCCGAGGTGATGTTCCAGATGGAGCGGATCCCGACGCTGAGCACCACCCACACCTCGATCGAGGAGATTTCCAGCAAGGTGCTGGGCACGCTGGGGCTGCAGCGCGAGATGTATTGATTCGGCGCGCCCCCTTGAACA
>DOKO01000226.1:664-2545 GCA_003510825.1 Stenotrophomonas sp. | reverse complement strand
GTTGACCTTGACGTTGACGTTGCGGGCGCCGGGCGGCAGCCCGGCCCAAGCCCCCCACCCACGCAGGTAGAATGCACACATGGCTCTCTCCCTGCTCTCGTCCCTCAAGCCAGTCGCCGGCCGTGCCCTGCAGACCGCACTGAACCGCGCACTGGCGCTGGATCCGGATACCCGGCACGCCCTGGCCAGCCTCGACGGCCGCCACATCGACCTGACCCTGGACGCACCGTCGCTGGCGATGCGCATCAGCGTCGATGGCGACATGCTGCGCGTCGGCCCGGTGGATGCACAGGAAGCCGACCTGGCCGTGCGCAGCAGCCTGGCCGGCGTGCTCGCCCAGCTGCCGCTGCTGGCCAACGCCCGCCGCGGCAACGACAACGGCAAGGGCCGCGTGCGCGTGGCCGGCGATGCCGAACTGGCGCGCCGCCTGCAGCAGCTGGCCAAGGGCTTCGACCCCGACTGGCAGCAGCCCTTCGTCAGCGTGTTCGGCGAGGTGCTCGGCGTGCAGGTCGCCAACACCCTGCGCAGCGCCCTGCAGCACGCGCGCCAGGGCGCCATCGATCTGGCCCACAGCGCCGCCGAATTCATTACCGAGGAGTCGCGCGACGTGGTGCCACGTGCCGAACTGGATGCCTTCCACGACGACGTGGACGTGCTGCGTGACGACGTCGAGCGCCTCGGCGCACGCGTGCAGCGCCTGCGGGGTGCCGCATGAAGGCGCTGCTGCGGGCCAACCGCATCGGCCGCGTCATCCTGCGCTACCGCCTCGACGACCTGCTGCAGGGCACCCCGGCCGAGCGCTGGCTGCGCTTGGCCAAGCCCTTCGTGCCGCGCGCCTCGGCCGACATCGCCTCGCAGTCGCGTGGCGCGCGCCTGCGCCTGGCGCTGCAGGACCTGGGCCCGATCTTCGTCAAGTTCGGCCAGATCCTGTCCACCCGCCGCGACCTGGTGCCGCCGGACGTGGCCAACGAACTGACCCTGCTGCAGGACCGGGTCAAGCCCTTCGACGGCGACACCGCGCGCCGCATTGTTGAAGAAGCGCTGGGCCTGCCGGTCAGCGAAGCCTTCGCCAGCTTCGACACCGAGCCGCTGGCCTCGGCCTCGATCGCGCAGGTGCATGCCGCGACCCTCGCCGATGGCCGCCAGGTGGTGGTGAAGGTGCTGCGCCCGGGCATCGAGAAGCAGATCGACGCCGACATCGCCCTGCTCAATTCGCTGGCCGCGCTGGTCGAGCGCACCCACCCGCGCGCCGACAAGATCCGCCCGCGCGAAGTGGTGGCCGAGGTCGAGAACACCCTGGCCGCCGAACTGGACCTGCAGCGCGAAGGCGCCAACGCCAGCGTGCTGCGCCGCTTCTGGGAAAACAGCGACGACCTGTACGTGCCGGAAGTGATCTGGAGCCACACCGCCGAGCGCGCGCTGACCCTGGAGCGGGTGTGGGGCATTCCCTCCGATGACATCGTCGCGCTGGACAAGGCCGGCATCGACCGCAAGGCGCTGGCTGCCAAGGGCGTGCGGGTGTTCTACACCCAGGTGTTCCGCGACAACTTCTTCCACGCCGATGCGCACGCCGGCAACATCTGGGTCGACACCGATCCGGCGCGCCGCGACAACCCGCGCTTCATCGCGCTGGATTTCGGCATCATGGGCCAGCTCTCGCAGGAAGATCAGTACTACCTGGCCGAGAACTTCATGGCCATCTTCAACCGCGATTACCGCCGCATCGCCGAACTGCACGTGCAGGCGCGCTGGATGCCGGACAACGTGCGCATCGATGACCTGGAAGCGGCAGTGCGTTCGGTGTGCGAACCGTACTTCACCCGCCCGCTCTCGCAGATTTCGCTGGCCGAGGTGCTGCTGAAGCTGTTCCGGGTGGCCCAG
>DOKO01000226.1:0-433 GCA_003510825.1 Stenotrophomonas sp. | reverse complement strand
GCCCGCGCCGGGTCGTGCGCGAGATCGGCAAGCGCCTGCCGGAAATCATGACCCACGCGCCGGACATGCCGCGCCTGGTGCACGCCTGGCTGACCCAGCAGGTGGAAGGCCGCCACGAACTGGCGATGCGCTCGCGTGACCTGGTCACCCTTGATGCCAGCCTGCAGCGCCTGCAGAAGCGCGCGGTCGGTGCCATCACCGGCGTCGGCCTGCTGGCCATCGCCACGCTGATGTACGTGCTGCAGCCGCCGGGCTGGTACTGGGGCGACCTGCCGGTGCTGAGCCTGGGGGCGGTCGCGGTGGGCGCCTTCGCCCTGGCCCGCGCGTGGTGGCGGTGAGCGCCGCCCTGCAGGCGCTGAAGGACGAACTGGCCCGCCACGGCGCGGCCAACGATGCGCGCGAGACCGAGCGCGGCCGGCGCATGCTGAACATC
>DOKO01000214.1:3019-3542 GCA_003510825.1 Stenotrophomonas sp. | reverse complement strand
CTGGTTGGCATGGCGCGCCGCCGCGCCGGTGCCCGACCAGGCCAGCCACGCTGCCAGCGCGAGGATCGCGGCCTGGAACGGCACGCTGGTCATCAGCAGCTTGCGCTCCAGCCGGTGCCGCTTGCGCAGCGTCTCGGCCACCCGCAGGCGCACCTGATGCCCGCCCGTGGTCGGTACCAGCACCTCCACCATGCGCACCGCTTGCCCGCGCAGCCGCGCATCGTAGTAGACCGCGTCGTCATCGGCGGTCTGTGCGGGTCGCGGCAGTGCCTCTGCCAGATCGCCATACAGCCGCGCGCCGGCTGCATCGACCACTTCGCCATGTACTTCATCCACCGTGTCCCAGGTGAACATGCGTGACATGGCCGGCGTCACGTCCATCACCGCGCGACCATCCTGCTCCTTCACGAGCTCGGACAAGGACATCGCCGAGTCCAGCAGCCAGCGGTCATAGACCTGGCCTGCGAAGTAGCGCGCCAGTGCGAACGAGCCCACCGCACTGCACAGCAGCAGCACCAGCAGC
>DOKO01000214.1:0-2818 GCA_003510825.1 Stenotrophomonas sp. | reverse complement strand
GCAGCAGCACCAGCAGCGGCAGCCACAGGCGGCGCAGCAGCAACCCGCGCAGGCTCGCCACGCGCTCAACCATCGATGGCCTCCAGCCGGTAGCCGAGGCCGCGCAGCATGCGGATGCCCACATCCGCGCCGGCCTGTTCGAACTTGCGGCGCAGGCGGCTGACGTGCACTTCGATCACCGAGAGATTGGCCTCGTGGTCCCAGCTGTACAGCGCGTCGAACAGGCGCTGCTTGGTCACGGTGCGTCCGGGCTGCTGCATCAGCGCATCGACCAGGGCCAGCTCGCGTGCGGTCAGCTCGAGGCGCTGGCCGTCTACCTGCACCTCCTGGCGGATGCTGTCCAGGCACAGGCGGCCCAGCCGCTTCTGTGCGGGTGCATCGCTGCGGCGTCGTGCCAACGCGCGCAGGCGCGCTTCCAGTTCGCCCAGCGCGAAGGGCTTGGCCAGGTAGTCGTCGCCACCGCGGTCCAGGCCAAGGATGCGGTCCTCCACGCCATCGCGTGCGGTAAGGATCAGCACCGGCAGGCTGATGGCCTGGTCGCGCAGGCGCGACAGCAGGTCGAGGCCATCCACATCGGGCAGTGACAGGTCCAGCACCATCACGTCATACGGCGCAGCGGCCAGTGCCGCCGGCGCCAGCAGGCCCTGCGCCAGGTGGTCACACAGATGGCCGGCGCCCTGCAGGGCACGCACCAGGCCGTCGGCCAGGGCCGCGTCGTCTTCGATCAACAGGATTCGCATTGCAAGCTTCGCGCAAGGTTCGGGAAAGTTTGGCGCAAGTGCGTCACCTTACCGTGGCGCGCATGAATTTCCTCCCTCGTTCGGCGGCCCTGCTGGCCGCACTGGCGTGTGCACCTGCGGCGTGGGCGATCAGCCTGCAGGACGCGCAACGTGCCATGGATGCGCACAACCCGGACCTGCGCGCGGCGGCACTGGAACTGCGCGGCGCGCAGGGTGATGCGCTGACCGCTGCATTGCGGCCTGCACCGGAACTGTCGCTGGGCACCAGCAAGATCAGCCCGAAGCACGGCGTCGGCAGCGGCCGCTGGCAGGACAAGCGCGTCGACAGCACCGTCGGCCTGGGCTTCACCTGGGAACGCGGCGGCAAACGAACACTGCGCATGCGCCAGGCCGATGCGCTGGTGGAGGCCGCCGGGCTGGAACAGCTGGATATGCGCCGCCGGCAGCAGGTGGCGCTGCACGAAGCCTATTTCGGTCTGAAAGCCGCGCAGGACGTCCGCGACATCGCCGAGGCCAACCGGCGCAGTTCGGCCGAGCAGATGGCCGCTGCGGAGCGTCAGGTCGCCAGCGGTGCGATGGCACCAGTGGATCGTGCTCGCCTTGCCGTGGATGACCTGGCGGTGGCCGATGCAGCACGCGAAGCAGCGCTGGACCTGCGCGATGCGCAGCACACGCTGGCCCTGCTGCTGGGCATGGAAGAGAGCGCGTCTCTCAGTGCGGACGACGCGTGGCCCGACCCCAGCAGGGAAGCGGCCGGCAGCGCCGCCGATCCGCAGCAGCGGGTGGATCTGCGCGCCGCGCGTTCGCGCCTGGCCGCGGCTGATGCTGGTGTTGCACTGGCACGCAGCGAGCGCCGCCGCGACATCCAGTGGGGCGTGGAGGCCGAGCGCGAGCCGACCGACATCAATGGCGTGACCTGGGGTGTGTCGGTGACGATCCCCCTGGGGGCGCCGTCGCGCGCGCAGGGCAGCATCCAGCGCGCCGAGGCCGACCGCGATGCCGCCGCACTGCAGCTGCATGCGTTGCAGCGCCAGACCTGGGCCGAGCTTGACCAGCTGCAGGCCGGCGCCGAAGCCGCCGCGCAGCGCCGCCGGGATTACGAGGGGCTGCAGGCCGACAGTGCACGCAAGGCCGTGCAGGGCATCGAACTGGCCTATCGCCGGGGTGCCGCCAGCCTGACTGACCTGTTGGATGCGCGCCGCAGCTGGCGCGAGTTCGAAGCCGCGCTGATCCAGGCGCGTGCCGACCATGCCATTGCACTGGCGCGCTGGAGCGCCGCCACGTCCGTAGCCGAAGGAGAGACCCTGTGAACCCGCATGCCGCCACTCAACCGCGTGCGCGCCGCGCACTGCTGCCTGCGCTGCTCGCGCTGGCCCTGCTGTCCGGCTGCGGGCGTGAACCGGCCACCTATGCCGATGGCGCGCCGGTGGTCAGTGCCGGGCAGATCCAGTTCCCGGCCGACAGCCGCCAGCTGGACGTACTGCGCAGCGAGGCGGTGAGCGAGGGGGCCAGTGCATCGCTGCAGCTGCCGGGCCGCGTGGTCTGGGACGAGACCCGCTCCAGTGCGCTGCGCGCGCCATTGCCGGGCCAGGTCTCGCGCATCGAGGCGCAGCCGGGGCAGAAGGTCAAGGCGGGGCAGGTGATTGCCTGGATCACCTCGCCGGAGTTCGGCCAGGCGCAGGCCGAAGGCGTGCGCGGGCGCGCCGAGCTGCAGCAGGCGCGGCGTGAGCTGGAGCGCACCCGCGAACTGCATGCCGCCGGTGTGGCCTCGGGCCGCGAGCTGGACGAGGCCGAAGCACATTTCGCTGGCAGCCAAGCCGACCATGCACGCGCCGCCGCGTTCGCCACCGCCTATGGCAATGGCAACCGCGTGGACCAGCGCCTGCCGCTGCGCGCGCCCATCGACGGCGTGCTGGTGGAGCGCCGGATGAGCCCAGGCATGAACGTGGGGCCGGATGGCGAGCAGCCGCTGGCAGTGATTGGTGATCCCGACCGCCTGTGGCTGTTGCTGGACATTCCCGAGAGCCTGGCCGGGCGCCTGCAGCCGGGCATGACGGTGCGCGTGCCGGCTGCCGATG
>DOKO01000215.1 GCA_003510825.1 Stenotrophomonas sp. | reverse complement strand
AACCTGGCCGAGATGGACCTGGACAACCGCCACCTGCTGCGCGTGCTCGGCTACCGGCTGCTGCAGGCCGACGCGCCCGCGCTCGCCGTGCCGGTGTTCGAGCAGGTGTTGGCGATGGGCCAGGAAGAGCCACAGAGCTTCCGCGATCTCGGCCTCGCGCTGGCCGCGGCGGGCAAGCCGCAGCAGGCGCTGGAGCCGCTGTACCAGGTGGTGGTGCGTCCGTGGGATGGGCGCTTCGATGGCATCGCCCTGATCGCGCTGGATGAGCTGACCAACCTGGTGTCACGCAGTCGGCCGGCACTGGACACCCAAGGTATCGACCCGCGCCTGCTGCAGGCCATGCCGCTGGACCTGCGCGTGGTGCTGGCCTGGGATGCCGACAACAGCGACATGGATCTGTGGGTGACCGACCCCAACGGCGAGCGCGCGTACTACGGCAACCGGCTGACCTACCAGGGCGGGCAGATGTCGCAGGACTTCACCGGAGGTTATGGACCGGAGCAGTTCTCGCTGCGCGATGCCAAGCCCGGCAGGTACAAGGTGGAGGCCAACTACTTCGGCAGCCGCCAGCAGCTGGTGACCGGCGCGACCACCCTGATGCTGCGGCTGACCACGCATTGGGGCACGCCGCAGCAGAAGGACCAGATGGTCACCATGCGCCTGAAGGATCGCGCGGAGACTGTGCTGGTGGGCGAGTTCGAGGTGCGGTAGCGCTGGGCCATGCCCAGCGAAGTAGAGCCACGCCATGCGTGGCTGCGTGGAATCCTCCGCGTGGTGGAATCCTCCGCGTGCGCCGGGCCTATCCACGCATGGCGTGGATCTACTGAGCGGGGCGGCGCTGGCGCGGAATCCACCGTGCCAGCGCAATGCCGCCACCGAGGATCAGTAGGGTGCCGACGGTGTGCCACAGCAATCCGGTGATCGGAGCATCCGGCAGCGGAATGATGTCTGCAAGCCATCCAACGACCGGCCGCGCCGACAGGTAGACCACCACCACGGCCAGCACGCGCAGCACCCGCTGCACGGCGCCCTGCGGGTCGGCCGGCCAGCCGCGCCACTGCAGCCACGCCACCAGCAAGGCGAGCGCGAGCAGGCGCGAGGCTTCACCCAGCGGCACCAGGGGCGTCCACAACGAGGCCCATGCCAACCCCACGCCCAGGCCCAGCAGCACCGGCAGCTGCCAGCGCCGTTCTCCTCGCAGCCCCGGCATCAACTGCCACGCCAGCAGCGCTACCCCGAGGCCTATCAACCAACCGGCCAGTACATCGGCCAGGAAGTGCCGGCCAAGATACATGCGCGAGATCGCCATCAGCAGGGGCCAGCCCAGCACCAGTGTCCAGCGCAGCCAGCGGCGGCGGATGCCGAACGCCAGCAGCAGGGCGACGCCCGCTGCGGTGGTGATGCCCACGTGGCCGCTGTTGAAGCCATAGTCAGCGTGCGGCTGAGCCCGCAGCATCGCCGTGGCCTGCGCATCGGGCAGTGCCCAGAAGGTATGGCCGCCGCCATCCACCACGAACGGGTGCGATGGCTCGCCCTTGTCCAGCACCGCCGCATCCACGTCGGAGGGGCGGGGCAGGGCGGCGCTCTGTTTGATCGCATGGGTGGCGCAGGCCATCAGCAGCACCGCCAGCATCACGCAGAGACCGGCGCGCAGCCGTGCACCGAACGCGCACGCCAGGATCAGTGCGGTATAGGCCATCTCGTAACCGAGCAGGCTGATGAACTGCATCACCGACAGGAACCAGCTTGTGTCGAAGGTGTGCTGCAACCACAGGTGCCACTGCGTCTGGAACATCCGTTGTCCTCATCATCCGTTGGTACGCGGGCCCGGTAGAGCTGGGCCAAAGCAGCCGAGTGTGGACTCGGCTCTACACCGGTGCAACACGTGCCACGGGCAGTGAGGGTGATGCGGCGCGCAGGCCAAACAGCGGGCGCAGCCAGCGCACGCGGCGGATCAGCACTTCGTGGATCAGCAGGCAGCCGCCGATGGTGCCGGCCACCAGCAAGGCAGGCTCCAGCCACGGGCCGAGTTGCAGCGGCCGCAGTGCATACAGCAGCGCGATCAGCACGGTCTGGTGCAGGCTGTACCAGCTGAACACCGCCTCCCGGCAGTAGTCCAGGCCCGGCCATGGGCGGGACAGCAGCACCCGGGCCCAGCCGAACAGGGCCAGCAGCATGCACCAGGTATAGAGCGCGCGGCCGATGCGTTCGGTCTGGCCCCACGGCAATGCCAGTACCCAGGCGTCGACGTCGCCGACATGCGGCAGGCGGGCCAGCGCTCGGATACCCAGTTCCAGGCACAGCCCCAGTACGGCCAGCGCCAGGGTCAGCCGGCGCCCGCGCACCAGCAGCTCCCAGCCACGCTGCCAGCGCGCGGCCATGAAGCCGCCGAGGAACAGCGGCAGCGACTCGGCGTGCACATAGACGTCGTCCAGCAGCGCGTGGGTGGGCGGCCAGCGTGGCATCAACACCAGCAGCGCCCAGGCCAGCCAGGCCACCGGCAGCACCAGCAGCAGGCCGCCAAGCCCCCGGTCGCAGATCTGCCAGCGCGGCAGCGCCCCACGCAGCGGTCGCAGCAGGCTGGCCAGCACCACTGCCACCACGGTGTAGGGCAGCAGATAGGCCAGGTACCAGAGGTGGTTCCAGGTGAAGCCATAGGCGGCGCCACTGAAATGCGCGCCCGGCCACGGCCGGAACTGCCAGTAGCGCCACAGGAACCGGGCCAGCCCCGGCGCCACGTCGCCCTTGTCCAGGGCCTCGTAGTAGGCCTGCAGGGATACCACCGCGACGATGCCGAACAACAGCGGCAGCTGCAGGCGCCAGCATCTGCGCAGCGTGTGCCGCCAGCGCCCGTGCTCGGGCAGCGACAGGCCCAGGGCGATGCCGCTGATGGCGAACAGCAGGGGCATCCGCCAGCGGTTCATCGCGATCATCGGCCATTGCAGCCACTCGGCGGTGTAAGCGCTCTTGAGGTGGAAATCCCAGCCGGCCACATAGGCCATGGCGGCGTGATAGAGGATCAGCAGCGCAAAGGCGGCGATGCGCAGGGTGTCCAGATCGTGGCGACGGTGCATGGGCGGCGGGCATCGGAAAGAAGCTGCAGCCTCCGCCTGCCGGGTCCTGGCCACCAGCGGGAGGGGCGCAATGGTGGCGGCGCCGGGGCCAATGGTGGGGTGGCAGGGACCAATGGCGGATGCGCGCGGGGCCGGATGGGCAACAATGGCGGCATGGAGAATGGAGATCCGGCGGCGTTGTCCGTCCCAGCTGCAGAGCGTCCGCATCGCCCAGGGCTGACCGCCGGGTTCTGGGCGGTGCTGTTCCTGGGCACTGCGGTTGCCAATGTACTGGTGAAGTGGATGCGGGCGTTGCGTGACGGCGAGGCCTTCCCGGCAGGGGCAACCTCGATCGAAGAGTTCAGCAGTGCGCTGGCCAGCCTCGGCCTGCTGGCCCTGCTGCATGCCGCCGCGCGGCGCTGGCCGCTGCATGCCGACACCTGGCGCCGCCGGATCGGCTTCTATGTGCTGGGTGGCATTGTCTGGTGGCTGCTGCACGTCAGCGCCATGGTCCTGCTGCGCAAGCTGGCCTTTGCCGTGGTCGGCCAGCACTACACCTATGGAGACTGGCCGGCGCAGTGGTTCTACGAGTTCTTCAAGGACGTGCAGACCTACAGCCTGCTGGTGATTGCCGTGCATGCCGTGGCCTGGTTCGGCCGCCAGCGGCAGGGTGAGGCGCACCTGCTGGCGCCGCCTGAGGACGGCCCGCCGGTGGAACCGGTCGAGCGCCCGCAGCACTTCCTGGTGCGCAAGCTGGGCAAGGAGTTTCTGGTCGCTACCGGCGATGTGGAGTACGCCCAGGCGGCCGGCAACTACGTGAACCTGCGGGTGCGCGGCCACGATTACCCGCTGCGCATCACCATGGCGATGCTGGAGCAGCGGCTGGACCCGGCCGTGTTCCTGCGCCCGCACCGCAGCTGGCTGATCCACCGCGGGCAGCTGCGCTCGATCGAGCCGCTGGATGGCGGTGAGGCCCTGCTGCACATGGCTGACGGGGCGAAGGTGCCGTGCAGCCGGCGGCAGCTGCCGCTGCTGCGGCAGGCGCTGGGCGGGGCGGGTGGGGTTGGCGGGTAGAGTCGACTGTCAGTCGACTGAAGTTCGTTCAGGTTCCGGTGAAGTCCGCGCTGCGCGCGATAGTCGACTGACAGTCGACTCTACCGTCCGGTCCCCCTCATGCCGGGAACCCCGGCCTGCGGTATCATTGGCAGTCATCTATTTAGTGCATAACCGCCGACATGATCGAACTGAATCCTGTCCGCCAGCGCATCACCGATCTGACCGATCGTGTGGTGTCGCTCAGGGGGTATCTTTGACTACGACGCCAAGAAAGAGCGTCTCGAAGAAGTAACGCGGGAGCTGGAAAGCCCCGACGTCTGGAACAACGCCGAATACGCGCAGAACCTGGGCCGTGAACGCTCCAGCCTGGAGAAGACCGTGGGTGGCATCGCCGCGGTGCTCGATGGCCTGACCGATGCGACCGAGCTGCTGGAACTGGCTGAATCCGAACAGGACGAAGATACCGCCCTGGCCGTGGTCGCCGATCTGGACAAGCACCAGGCGCACGTGGAGAAGCTGGAATTCCAGCGCATGTTCTCCGGCGAAATGGACAATGCTGCGGCGTTCGTCGACATCCAGGCCGGTGCCGGTGGTACCGAAGCCCAGGACTGGGCGGAAATCCTGCTGCGCATGTACCTGCGCTGGTGCGAATCGCGCGGCTGGAAGACCGAGCTGATGGAAGTGTCCGGCGGCGATGTGGCCGGCATCAAATCGGCGACGCTGCGCGTGGAAGGCGATTACGCCTATGGCTGGCTGAAGACCGAGACCGGCGTGCACCGTCTGGTGCGCAAGTCGCCGTTCGACTCGGACAACCGCCGCCACACCAGCTTCACCTCGGTGTTCGTGTCGCCGGAAATCGATGACAACATCGATATCACCATCAACCCGGCCGACCTGCGTACCGACGTGTACCGTTCGTCCGGTGCCGGTGGCCAGCACGTGAACAAGACCGAGTCGGCGGTGCGTATCACCCACATCCCGACCAACATCGTCGTGGCCTGCCAGACCGGCCGCAGCCAGCACCAGAACCGCGACAACGCGATGAAGATGCTGGCCGCCAAGCTGTACGAGCTGGAGATCCAGAAGCGCAATGCCGAGAAGGACGCGGTGGAAGCCACCAAGTCCGACATCGGCTGGGGCAGCCAGATCCGCAACTACGTGCTCGACCAGAGCCGTATCAAGGACCTGCGCACCGGCATCGAGCGTTCGGACACGCAGAAGGTGCTCGACGGTGACCTGGACGAATTCGTCGAGGCCAGCCTGAAGGCCGGCCTGGCGGTCGGTTCCAAGCGCATCGATGCCTGATCGACGCGCCTGCGCGGATGTCATCGCCCTCGTGCGCAATGCCGAGGGCGGCTGACCCGGCTTCCTGTAGAGCCAAGCCATGCTTGGCTGCTTTTCGCAGGCAGGAAGATCCGTCGAGCATGGCTCGACGCTACAACACGTGCGGCGGTAGCGATGATGCGCAGCGAGAGTGAACGCAAGGAACTGGGCGGCTTCCTGAAAGCCTGCCGGGCCCGTGTCGACCCCGCCACGCTTGGCCTGCCGGCCGGGCGTCGGCGCACCCCGGGCCTGAAGCGCGAGGAAGTGGCGCTGGCCATCGGGGTCAGTGTCAGCTGGTACACCTGGATCGAGCAGGGCCGCGAAGTGCGCGCCTCGCCCGAGGTGCTCGAGCGCCTGGCGACGGTGCTGCGCCTGAGCGATGACGAGCGTGCGTACGCCTTCGCGCTGTCCGGTTACGGCGTGCCGCTGGAATCGCCGGACGAGAGCGTGACCGATGGCCTGCGCCAGCTGGTGGAGGCGATGCAGCCGATCCCGGCCTACGTCCGCAACACGCGCTTCGACATCCTGGCCTGGAACGCGGCCATCGCCGATCTGTTCGTGGATTACAGCCAGTTCCCGCCGAGCCAGCGCAACACGCTGTGGCTGATGTTTCTGTACGCGCCTTACCGCGAACGCATCCTCAACTGGGAAGAAATGAGCCGTGGCCTGCTGGCCGGGTTCCGTGCGGCGATGGCACAGGCGCCGGACAAGGCGCCATTCCTGGCGCTGGCCGAGGACATTTCGGCGCAGAGCGAGCCGTTCCGCCTGTGGTGGCCGGAGCATGACGTCCGTCGTTTCGACGAGGGAGCGAAGAAGCTGATGCATCCGACGCGCGGGTTGCTGGACCTGCAGTACGTGGCGCTGGTGCCGGAGAGCCGGCACGATCTTTCGCTGGTGACCTACCTGCCGCGGAAGTAGGGGGTTAGTCCGGCAGGGCTTGCAGCCCTGCACCTGCCGAAGCTAGATCCAGAGCAACGTCAAAAGCCTGCATTCCGTGGGATGGCGGGGCACTGTGGGTTTGCGGGGACGCCGTAAATACGTCCATGTAGGCTTGGTCGCCGCTTGCTCG
>DOKO01000216.1 GCA_003510825.1 Stenotrophomonas sp. | reverse complement strand
GGGTTCACGGCGTCCCCGCAAACCCACAGTGCCCCGCCAACCCACGGAATGCCGCTTCGGCTTTTGACGTTGCCGTTGATTGAAGCAGGTGCAGGGCTGCAAGCCCTGCTGGAACACTTCATATCGCACTCCCGGCCGATTACCGCACTCCAGCCGCCCGATAGTGCACATCCCCTCACGCCCGCCGGGCGGATGATCCGAAGGTCTGCCCCCACGGCACCCCGGAGTCCCTTCCATGTCCCACGTCAGTCCCGACGCACTCCCCCAGTACACCGCCGCGGAGAAACGCCACCGCGTGTTCGCCATCATGTCGGCCTCGTCCGGCAACCTGGTGGAATGGTTCGACTTCTACGTCTACGCGTTCTGCGCCATCTACTTCGCCGGCGCGTTCTTCCCCGCCTCCAACCCGACCGTGCAGCTGCTCAACACGGCAGGCGTGTTCGCCGCCGGCTTCCTGATGCGGCCCATCGGCGGCTGGTTGTTCGGCCGCATCGCTGACCGCCTCGGTCGCAAGAAGTCCCTGCTGATCTCGGTCAGCATGATGTGCGGCGGCTCGCTGATGGTTGCCTGCCTGCCCACCTACGCCACCATCGGTGCGATGGCACCGGTCCTGCTGCTGGTTGCCCGGCTCATCCAGGGCCTGTCGGTCGGCGGCGAATACGGCACCACTGCCACCTACATGAGCGAGGTCGCGTTGCGTGGCCAGCGCGGCTTCTTCTCGTCTTTCCAGTACGTCACCCTCATCGGCGGCCAGCTGCTGGCGGTGCTGGTCATCGTCATCATGGAAGCGCTGCTCAGCGAGGCGGAGATCCGCGCCTGGGGCTGGCGCATTCCGTTCGTACTCGGCGCCGTCGCCGCCGTGGTCGCGCTGCTGCTGCGCCGTACCCTGCACGAAACGCAGAGCGAGGCCGACCGCGATGACAAGGATGCCGGCAGCCTGTCGGCGCTGTTCCGTGACCACAAGGCCGCGTTCTTCACCGTGCTCGGCTACACCGCCGGTGGCTCGCTGATCTTCTACACCTTCACGACCTACATGCAGAAATTCCTGGTCAACACGGTGCACCTGCCGATCAAGACCGCCAGCTACGTGATGACCGGCGCGCTGTTCCTGTACATGTGCATGCAGCCGTTGTTCGGCATGCTGTCCGACCGCATCGGCCGCCGCACCAGCATGATGCTGTTCGGTGCGCTGGGCGCGCTCACTACCGTGCCGATCCTGATCACCCTGCAGCATGTCAGCAGCCCGTGGGCGGCGTTCGGCCTGATCGTGCTGGCGCTGGCCATCGTCAGCTTCTACACCTCCATTTCCGGCATCGTGAAGGCCGAGATGTTCCCGCCGCAGGTGCGCGCGCTCGGCGTCGGCCTGGCCTATGCCATCGGCAACGCGATCTTTGGCGGCAGCGCCGAGTACGCCGCGCTGGGCCTGAAGAGCCTGGGCCACGAACAGCTGTTCTTCTGGTACGTCACCGTGATGATGGTGGTGGCCTTCCTGGTGAGCCTGCGCCTGCCGCGCCAGGCCCGTTACCTGCACCACGACCACTGAGGGGCAGGGGAGGACAGCGCCGCCGATCTGCGGTACAAGATGACCGTTGCTACCTCGATCCGTACCGATGTCCTTCCCCTCTGACGCCGATCTCAACGCCCAGGCCGCCGCGCTTGGGCAGCGCCTGCAGCAGGCCGCGCTGCAACTGGTCACCGCCGAAAGCTGCAGCGGTGGCTGGATCGCCAAGTGCATGACCGATATCGCCGGTTCCTCGGCATTTTTCGACTGCGGCATGGTGGTCTACAGCTATGAAGCCAAGCAGCGCCTGCTGGGCGTGCGCGCGCAGACCCTGGAGCAGTTCGGTGCGGTCAGCCGCGAGGCCGTGCTGGAAATGGTGTCCGGCGCGCTGATCAATTCCGGCGCCGGGATCGCCGTGGCGGTGACCGGCATCGCCGGCCCCGGCGGCGGCAGCCCGGACAAGCCGGTCGGCAGTGTCTGGATTGGCTGGAAGCGCCGCGGCGGCTATGCCCGCGCCGAGCTGTTCCAGTTCGATGGCGACCGCGAAGCCATACGGCGGCAGACCGTCGCCGCCGCCCTGCACGGCATCGACGCCCAGCTGTGACATGCTGGCCCGGTATGGAACCGGAGTAGGCATCGATGTGGGAAACGCTGGGTACCGTCCGTGACCTGGGCCGGCTGCAGGAAATCGCGGCCGTCCTGATCCGCTACGGCTTCGGCGACGTGGTCCGGCGCATCGGCCTGGCCACCGTGCTTGAGCGCGCGGGCCGCCTGCTGCACTGGAACGAGGAAAGCCAGCAGATGCTGCGCATGACCGCACCGGTGCGCGTGCGCAGTGCCCTGCAGGATCTCGGCCCGACCTTCGTCAAGCTGGGCCAGGTGCTGGCCACCCGCGTCGACCTGCTGCCGCCGGAATGGATCGCCGAACTGTCCGAGCTGCAGAACGCGGTGCCGGCGCTGCCGTACGCTGCCATCCGCGAGCAGCTGGAATCCGACCTGGGCGCGTCGCCGTCGCAGGTATTCGCCTTCCTCGATGAAATCCCGATGGCCGCCGCCTCGCTGGCGCAGGCCCACCGCGCGCGCCTGCATGACGGCCGCGAAGTGGTGCTGAAGGTGCGCCGTCCCGGCATCCGCGACGTGGTGGAAGCCGACCTGCGCCTGCTGGCACGGCTGGCCGAGATCGTCGAAGCGCGCCTGCCCGACCTGCGCCGTTACCGCCCGGCCGAGGTGGTCCAACAGTTCACCGTATCGCTGCGCCGCGAACTGGATTTCGCCGCCGAATGCCGCAACGCCGAGCGCATCGCCCGCAACTTCCAGGGGCGCGACGACATCCTGATTCCCGAAGTGCACTGGCAGTGGACCTGCGAGAGCCTGAACGTCCAGGATTTCGTTGACGGTATTCCCGGCCGCGATCTGGCCGGCGTCGATGCGGCCGGGCTGGACCGCCGTGAGCTGGCCCGGCGCGGTGCCGACATCGTGCTGAAGATGGTGCTGGAGGACGGCAGCTTCCACGCCGATCCGCACCCCGGCAACATCATCTACCTGCGCGACGGCCGCATCGGCGTGATCGACTTCGGCATGGTGGGTGCCCTGTCCGAAGTGCGCCGCTTCCAGGTCGCACAGCTGCTGCATGGCCTGGTCGAACAGGACCCGCAGGGCGTGGCCGACGTGCTGCTGGACTGGGCCGGCGGCGTGGAAGTGGACGAGAACCGGCTGCAGCACGACATCAGCCAGTTCGTCGACCAATACCGTGGCGTGCCGCTGAAGGACCTGCGCATCGGCCTGATGCTGGGCGACATCACCCAGCTGCTGCGCAGCTACAGCCTGACCTTGCCGGCCGACCTGGCGCTGATGATCAAGGCCTTCCTGACCCTGGAGGGAATGGGCCGCCAGCTCGACCCGGATTTCGACATGGCCAGCGCCGCGCGCCCGTTCCTGGAGCGGGTGGTGCTGCAGCGCTACGCCCCACGTGCGCTGCTCAAGCGCGGCCGGCGCAGCCTGCTGGGGATGATCGACTTCGCCGGCGAACTGCCGCGCGACCTGCGCAAGCTGGTCCAGGCCGCGCGCCGCGGACGCCTGCAGTTGAAGGTGGAAACCAGCGCGCTGCAGGGATTCGGCGACCAGGTGAACCGTGCCGCCAACCGCCTGGTGATGGGCATCGTCACCGCCGCGCTGATCATCGGCTCGTCCATCGTCATGCACAGCGTCGGCGGCGTCTCCAGCCGCTGGCTGCTGGCGCTGGGCGTCTGCGGCTTCGTCGGCGCCGGCTTCTGCGGCGTCTGGATCCTGTTCTCGATATGGAGAAGCGGTAAGCACGCGTAGGCAGGTGCACGAAGTGCGCCTGTCGCGGTTCCAAAGGAACCGCAGAATTGCGAAGCGATTCTGGTAGCGCCGGGCCATGCCCGGCGACGATTGCCGATTGCCGAGTATCGGCGCGGCACTACAGAACCCGCCCCAGGCACTTGCACACCCATTAGTTAGTAGTAATACTACTAACCATGGACCTGACCGACACCCAGCAGGCGATCCTGCAGTTGATCGCCGAGCGTATCGAGAGCGAAGGCGCGCCGCCGTCGCAGACTGAAATCGCCCGCGCTTTCGGCTTCAAGGGCGTGCGCGCGGCCCAGTACCACCTGGAGGCCCTCGAGCAGGCCGGTGCGATCCGTCGCATCCCCGGCCAGGCCCGCGGCATCCGCCTGGTGCAGGCGCCGCCGATCGAGAAGCTGGCCGAGCCGGGCCTGCCCGACAGCGTCCTGCGCCTGCCGGTGCTGGGCCGGGTTGCCGCCGGCCTGCCGATCGGCGCCGACATCGGTTCGGACGATTTCGTGGTGCTGGACCGGGTGTTCTTCTCGCCGGCACCGGATTACCTGCTGAAGGTGCAGGGCGATTCGATGATCGACGAGGGCATCTTCGACGGTGACCTGATCGGCGTGCACCGCACCCGCGACGCCCACTCCGGGCAGATCGTGGTGGCCCGCATCGACGACGAGATCACCGTCAAGCTGCTGAAGATCGCCAAGGACCGCATCCGCCTGTTGCCGCGCAACCCCGACTACAAGCCGATCGAGGTCCTGCCCGACCAGGATTTCGCGATCGAGGGCCTGTACTGCGGCCTGCTGCGGCCCAACCGCTGAGCCACCGGCACCTGCTCTTTCCACCAGCACTACCCCGCGGTCTTTTGTGGCGATTCTCTGGTTCCACTGAGGTTGGTACGGATGTCCGATAATTCTTTTCTGAGCGCCGGGCAGAATCTCAGCCTGTGCGATACATCCGACTTAAAGTGAACCCATGGCAAAGAAGACCCCCAAAGACAGCACCCCCAACGACATGACCTCTGCTAGGAGCAACACGATGGACGAGAACAAAAAGCGCGCATTGGCTGCTGCTCTGGGCCAGATCGAAAAGCAGTTCGGCAAGGGCTCGGTGATGCGCATGGGCGACCGCGTGGTCGAACCCGTCGAAGCCATCCCGACCGGCTCGCTGATGCTCGACATCGCACTGGGCATCGGTGGTCTGCCGAAGGGTCGTGTCGTTGAAATCTACGGTCCGGAGTCGTCGGGCAAGACCACCCTGACCCTGCAGGCCATCGCCGAATGCCAGAAGATGGGCGGCACCGCTGCCTTCATCGACGCCGAGCACGCGCTGGACCCGATCTACGCCGCCAAGCTGGGCGTGAACGTGGACGACCTGCTGCTGTCGCAGCCCGATACCGGTGAGCAGGCGCTGGAAATCGCCGACATGCTGGTCCGTTCGGGTTCGGTGGACATCCTGGTGGTCGACTCGGTCGCCGCGCTGACCCCGAAGGCCGAAATCGAAGGCGAGATGGGTGACCAGCTGCCGGGCCTGCAGGCCCGCCTGATGAGCCAGGCGCTGCGCAAGCTGACCGGCAACATCAAGCGCTCCAACACCCTGGTGGTCTTCATCAACCAGCTGCGCATGAAGATCGGCGTGATGATGCCGGGCCAGAGCCCGGAAGTGACCACCGGCGGCAACGCGCTGAAGTTCTACGCCTCCGTGCGCCTGGACATCCGCCGTATCGGCGCGATCAAGAAGGGCGACGAGATCATCGGCAACCAGACCAAGATCAAGGTCGTCAAGAACAAGCTGGCGCCCCCGTTCAAGCAGGTCATCACCGAGATCCTGTACGGCGAAGGCATCAGCCGCGAAGGCGAGCTGATCGACATGGGCGTGGAAGCCAAGCTGGTCGAGAAGGCCGGTGCCTGGTACAGCTACGGTGAGGAGCGCATCGGCCAGGGCAAGGACAACGCCCGTGGCTACCTGCGCGACAACCCGACCGTCGCCGCCAAGCTCGAAGCCGAGCTGCGCGAGAAGTTCCAGCCGTCCGAAGCCGCCCGCGAGGAAGGCGACGACGACGGCGACGACGAGTAAGACTTGCTGTGGGGCAGGGCGGCGCCGTCAGTGACGTCGCCCTGTCCCGCAGGTTCGAACCGCCCACGGACGGGCAGGGTGCCAGGGACGGCGCCACCCTTGGAGTAAGCAATGTCCGATGCCGACGCCCCCACTGGCCGCAAGCGCCGGCCGCGCGAACAGACCCCCGTACAGCGAGCTCTGGGCCTGCTGGTGCGGCGTGAGCATTCGCGCAAGGAGCTGACCCGAAAGCTGACTGCCCGTGGCATCGAGGGCGAGGCGGCCGAGGCTGCCGTGGCCAAGCTGACCGAGGCCGGCTGGCAGGACGACACGCGCTTTGCGGAGAATCTCGTCCGGATGCGCGCCAACACCGGCTATGGGCCCATCCACGTCCGTGCCGAGCTCGGCACCCATGGGCTGGACAGCGCGGCCATCGCCGCCGCAATGGACACCTACGAAGGCGACTGGCAGGAAAACGCCCGCGATCTGGTCCGCCGCCGCTTCGGCGAGGACGGCCCGCAGGACCTGCCACAGCGGCGCAAGGCCGCCGATCTGCTGGCCCGGCGGGGCTTCGATGGGGACACCATCCGTCGCGCGACCCGCTTCGACCCGGATGACTGAGACTGGCGGCGCCGGGCCTGATACCCTTTAGGTTTTCGGCGGTCCGTTACGACCCTGGCCAGTGCGGCCGGCGGTTGGGGGCTGCCGGCCCGCACACTGCCAGCCCCCTCAATGAACGCACCCGCCAAATTCACGACTTCCCAGATCCGTAGCGATTTCCTTGAGTTCTTCAAGGGTAAAGGCCACACCATCGTGCCGTCGGCGCCGCTGGTGCCGGGCAATGATCCGA
>DOKO01000217.1 GCA_003510825.1 Stenotrophomonas sp. | reverse complement strand
CATGGCCCGGCGCTACCGCTCTGGTGGGTGCCGACCGTTGGTCGGCACGCCTTCCAATCAAACGCGGCCGAACACCAGCGCCGCGTTCGTACCACCGAAACCGAAGCTGTTGGACATCACCGTGTCCAGCTTCTGCTCGCGGCTCTCGCGCAGGATCGGGAAGCCTTCCACCGCCGGGTCCAGCTCGGTGATGTTGGCCGAACCGGCCACGAAACCATCGCGCATCATCAGCAGGCAGTAGATCGCCTCGTGCACGCTGGCCGCGCCGAGCGAGTGGCCCGACAGCGCCTTGGTCGACGACAGCGGCGGCACCGCATCGCCGAACACTTCGCGGATCGCACCCAGCTCGGTCACGTCGCCCAGCGGCGTCGAGGTGCCGTGGGTGTTGAGGTAATCCAGCGGACGGTCGACATTCTGCAGCGCCATCTTCATGCAGCGCACCGCGCCCTCACCGGACGGGGCGACCATGTCGGCACCGTCGGAGGTCACGCCGTAGCCGATCAGCTCGGCATGGATGCGCGCACCGCGGGCCACGGCGTGGTCGTAGTCTTCCAGCACCAGCATGCCGCCGCCACCGGCGATGACGAAGCCATCGCGGTCCTTGTCGTACGGACGCGAGGCGCTGGCCGGGGTGTCGTTGAAGCTGGTCGACAGTGCGCCCATCGCATCGAACATCACGCTCATCGACCAGTGCAGGTCTTCGCCGCCACCGGCGAACATGATGTCCTGCGCACCGTGGCGGATCATGTCCGCCGCCGCGCCGATGCAGTGCGCCGAGGTAGCGCAGGCGGCCGACAGCGAGTAGCTGACGCCCTTGATCTGGTAAGCGGTGGCCAGGCAGGCCGACACGGTGGAGCACATCGTGCGCGGCACCATGTACGGGCCGACCTTGCGCACGCCACGGGCGCGCAGCAGGTCGACGGCACCCACCTGCCATTCGCTGGAGCCACCGCCGGAACCGGCGATCAGGCCGGTGCGCAGTGCGCTCACCTGTTCCGGCGACAGGCCGGCATCGGCGATCGCATCGCGCATGGCGATGTAGGCGAAGGCGGCCGCATCGCTCATGAAGCGCTTCTGCTTGCGGTCGATCTGCGCATCCAGGTCCAGGTCCACGCGGCCGCCCACCTGGCTGCGCAGGCCGGCTTCGGCGTGGTCGGGCAGCGCGGTGATGCCGGCGCGGCCTTCGCGCAGCGCCGAGGAAACGGTATCCAGATCATTGCCCAGGCACGAGGTGATGCCCATGCCGGTGATGACGACGCGACGCATCAGAAGCTCCCGGTTTCAGTGAACAGGCCCACGCGCAGGTCGCGGGCGTTGTAGATCTCGCGGTCGTCCACGTACATGCGGGCATCGGCCTGGGCCATCACCAGCTTGCGGTTGATGACGCGGGTGATGTCGATCTCGTAGCGCACCAGCTTGGCTTCCGGCAGCACCTGGCCGGTGAACTTCACCTCGCCGCAGCCCAGGGCGCGGCCCTTGCCGGGCGCACCCAGCCAGGTCAGGTAGAAGCCGGTCAGCTGCCACATGGCATCCAGGCCCAGGCAGCCGGGCATCACCGGGTCGCCGATGAAGTGGCAGCCGAAGAACCACAGGTCCGGGCGGATATCCAGTTCGGCACGAACCATGCCCTTGCCATGCGGTCCGCCGTCCTCGCGGATTTCGGTGATGCGGTCGAACATCAGCATCGGGTCGTTGGGCAGACGGCCGGCGGCGGCGCCGAACAGTTCACCGCGGGCGCTGGCCAGCAGCTGGTCACGGTTGAACGCGTGGAGACGAGTCATGGAAAGCGCATTCCTGGAAGCGAAAACAAGGCAATAAGTCCCCGAGGATGCACGACGGTTGCAACGGGAATCAAACCGCCGCACCGTACGCGTGCGTAGCGTTTTCCCCGGGAATCACGCATCCCGTTGATGCACAACGACCATACTTCGCCGTCTGGACCGGTACGGTGCGGTTATCATGTCAGCCAACCATGAACGCACTGCGCAAGATCATCCACGTCGACATGGACGCCTTCTACGCGTCGGTGGAGCAGCGTGACGACCCGTCACTGCGCGGCAAGCCGGTGGTTGTGGCCTGGCGCGGCGCGCGTTCGGTGGTGTGCGCGGCGTCCTACGAAGCCCGGGTATTCGGCGTGCGCTCGGCGATGCCGGCCCTGCGTGCCGAGCGCCTGTGCCCGGATGCGATCTTCGTGCCGCCGGATTTCGCGCGTTACAAAGCCGTGTCACGCCAGGTGCGCGAGATCTTCCTGCGGCACACCGACCTGGTCGAGCCGCTGTCGCTGGACGAGGCCTACCTGGACGTGACCGTACCGAAGAGCGGCATCGAACTGGCCACCGAGATCGCCCGCACCATCCGCGCGCAGATCCGTGAAGAAACCAACCTGACTGCTTCAGCTGGCATCGCGCCGAACAAGTTCCTGGCCAAGATCGCCTCGGACTGGCGCAAGCCTGACGGCCAGTTCGTCATTCCGCCGCAGCGCGTGGACGCGTTCCTGCTGACCCTGCCGGTGAAGAGCGTGCCGGGCGTGGGCAAGGTGATGGAAGGCAAGCTGGCCGAGCGCGGCATCATCACCTGTGGTGACCTGCGCAACTGGACGCTGCCGGACCTGGAAGAGAACTTCGGCAGCTTCGGCCGCAGCCTGTACAACCGCGCCCGCGGCATCGACGAACGCCCGGTGGAACCGGACCAGCAGGTGCAGTCGATCTCGTCGGAGGACACCTTCGCCGAAGACCTGCTGCTGGAAGACCTGGGTGAGGCCATCGTGCAGCTGGCCGAGAAGACCTGGAACGCCACGCGCAAGACCGAACGCATCGGCCACACCGTGGTGCTGAAACTGAAGACCGCCCAGTTCCGCATCCTCACCCGCAGCTACACCCCCGACCGCCCACCGGAATCGCTGCAGGAGCTGCGCGACATCGCCCTGTCCCTGCGCGCCCGCGTCGACCTGCCCGCCGACACCCGCTACCGCCTGGTCGGCGTCGGCCTCGGCGGATTCCGCGACAAGGAACCGGTCGTGCAGGGTGAACTGTTCGGGCACGACCCGAACAATCCCACAGATATCTGATCATCAAACCATGGGGTCGGAGCCCGTTGCG
>DOKO01000204.1 GCA_003510825.1 Stenotrophomonas sp. | reverse complement strand
ATTGCGGTACAGCGTGTCGGCCAGGCCGGCCGGCAGCCGGCCCTGCAGCTGCACCGTGGCCGGGCCCAGCGTCTCGCTGCTCACCCCGCGCCAGCCCAGCAGCCACGGATGCTCCTGCAGGCCCTGGGCGAACTGCGCCGGGTCGTTGGCGAAGGCCGGGGCGCTGCGCAGGGCGGTGGCGCCCAGGGCCAGGCCAGCGGTGCTGCTGATCAGGGTGCGGAGGAAGCGGCGACGATCCATGGCGGGCCTCGGTGCGGGAAGGAGAATCAGCGCAGGGTGATGTCGATGGCGGTGCCGGCGGCGGGCACCGCGAAGCGTGCTTCCTCGAAGGTCGGCTTGCGCATCACCTGCGGATTGTTGCTGAAGCCGTAGCCTTCGATCGGCATGCCCACCAGGTTGGTGTCGAGCTTGCCGTTGTCATTCTCGTCGTGGGTCAGCAGCACGGCGTAGCTGCCGGCCGGAAGATCCTTGAAGGTGAAGTGCAGGCTGTCGCCCTGCGGGTGTGCCTGCTGCGCCTGCACCGGCGCGGCCTTGCCGGTCCAGGCCTCGTCGGAGGACACCAGGGCGGCGCGCAGGGTGCCGGTCTGGGCGCGGACATCGTGCACGTTCACGGTCAGCTCGGCGGCATGGGTGCCGCCGGCAAGCAGCAGGCCAGCGAGCAGGGAGCAGGTCAGGGCGGTGCGGATCATGGCGGCAGTTCCGTCTGGAGGTGTGGGGCCAGTCTGCGCCGGGGGCTGGCCCGGGTTCAGGGCCAGTGGTCATCGATCCGACGTGCCAGAAGTCACTTTCTGCGCTGGACCCATTGCCGGCAGGGGGCCGGGCCGGTCAGCATGCCGCCATGCCCAGCCTGCTCCGCCATCTCCTGCGTCCCCTCAGCCTTGCCGGCGTGATCACCGTGCTGGTGGTCGGCCTGTCATTCGGCGTGCAGCGCAGCGGGGCCGGATCAAGCCTGCTGCTGCTCGGCGCCTTCCTGCTGCTGTTCGCGGTGCATGGCTGGGTCGGGCTGCCGACCCGCCTCCGCGCGGTCGTTGCCGTGCTGCAGGCGCTGCTGGCGGTCGCCCTCATCGCCCTGCAGCCACGCACCGGCACGGCACCGGTGCTGCTGGTGGTGCTGGTTGCGCAGCTGGCCGAGCATTGGCCGCCGCGCTTCGTACTGGTGGTTGCGCTGCTGGCCAACCTGGCCGAGTACGCCGTGCTGCGCCACAGTGGTTTCACCCAGCCGCTGCTGGTGGTGCTGCTGTACGGCGGCTTCCAGGCCTTCGCCGCGCTGACCGCGCATTATGCGCGCAGCACGGCGCTGGCCCGCGACGAGCTGGCGCGGGTCAATGCCGATCTGCTGGCCACCCGTGCCCTGCTGGCCGACAGCGCCCGCGATGCCGAGCGCCTGCGCCTGGCGCGCGAGCTGCACGACGTGGCCGGGCACAAGCTCACCGCCATGCGCCTCAACCTGCGTGCGCTGGCCGCCGATCCGGTGCTGGCCGGACGCGAGGGCCTGCAGACCGCCGAACAGCTGTCCGGCGAACTGCTGGCCGACATCCGCCAGGTCGTGCAGTCCATGCGCGATGATCGCGGCCTGGACCTGGACACCGCCCTGCATGCGCTGGCCGCGCCGTTCCCGCGCCCGCGCCTGCAGCTGCGGATTGCCGAGGGCGTGCGGGTCACCGATCCACGCACGGCCGAGACGGTGCTGCGCCTTGTGCAGGAAGCCCTGACCAACGCCGCACGGCATGGCGAAGCCGATAACGTATGGCTGACGATGAGCGAAGAGGATTCCCGGTTGCGTATCGATATCCGCGATGACGGCCAGCGCGCCGAGCGCATCCGCGAGGGCAATGGCATTTCCGGCATGCGTGAGCGGCTGGCCGATGTGCAGGGGCAGCTGGAGCTGGCCCGTACCGAACAGGGCGGCATGCACCTGATCGCGCGGTTGCCGGCATGAGCGGCGCACCGATCCGTGTCGCCCTGGCCGATGACCAGGCCCTGGTCCGCGCCGGCCTGCGCGCGCTGCTGCAGGGCCTGGGCGTGCAGGTGGTGCTGGAAGCCGAGGATGGCCAGGCACTGCTGGATGCGCTGGCCGCGCAGCCGGTGGACGTGGTGCTCAGTGATATCCGCATGCCCGGCCTGGATGGCATCGAGGCACTGCGCCAGCTGCGTGCACGCGGCGACGCCACGCCCTGCCTGCTGCTGACCACCTTCGATGAAAGCGACCTGCTGCTGCGCGCCAGCGAAGCGGGTGCACAGGGGTTCCTGCTGAAGGATGCAGCGCCGGCCGACCTGCGCGAAGCCATCGAGCGCGTCGCCGCTGGTGAAACCCTGCTGCTGCCGGTCAGTACCGAACCGGTGCGCTCGCGCTACCGCTTCCACGATGAAGCGCCACCCAGCGATACCTTCGGTGAACGCGAAGTGGCCATCCTGCGCCTGCTGGCCGGTGGCTACAGCAACAAGGAAATCGCGCGCAGCCTGTTCCTGGCCGAAGGCACGGTGAAGAACTACGTGTCCAGCATCCTCGACAAGCTGGGCACCCGCGACCGTACCCGCGCGGTACTGAAGGCGATTACCCTGCGCATCATCTGAAGCGGTATGGTGGGGTGATGAACCCCGTCATGCACGTCGAGATTCCGGTGGCCGACCTGGCCCGCGCCATCGCGTTCTACCAGCAGTGGCTGCAGGTGGAGATCGATGCCCCGGTGCAGGTGCACGACTGCGTGATGGCGTACCTGCCGTTCGACGACGATGCGGGCGGTGCCAGCATGGCGCTGGTCCACGGCGCGGATTACCTGCCGTCCGAGCGGGGCGCGCGCATCTATGTCGGCGTGCAGGATCTCGATGCCAGCCTTGCCCGTGCGCTGCAGGCGGGTGCCGCGCTGCGATTCGGCCCCGCGGAGGCAGGGGCCTGGCGCGTGGCGGAGATCGCCGACAGCGAAGGCAACCGCATCGCCGTGCAGGCCCCGACAACAGCCTGACGCCCATCTGTGGAGCCGAGCCCACGCTCGGCTGCCGTTGGCCCGTTGAGTCGAGCTTGCTCGACTGCTCTGCGCACCCAGTCGAGCAAGCTCGACTCTACCCGGCTGTCGCCTGCCACCGCTGCAGCCACCCGGCAATGGCCGGGTCCAGCCGCGCATCGTCCGGCAGCCGCACGCCAAAGCCTTCCTGCAGCACCTGCCGCACATCGGCCACGTCGCGCAGCGCCCGCTTCTCCGGCGCGTGGCCCGGCCGGTACTCGGTGTAGCTGCCGCTGCCGATCGTGCGCCGCCCCTCCGGCCACGTCAGCGAAGCACGCAGTTCCCCGGGGAAACTCGAGTGCGGGTGCGTGCACACATACCAGTTGCCCACCTCGTTGTCGGCCGCCGCCGGCGACGTCAGGTCGAACCGGTACAGCGACCGCCAGTCGTCACCGCTGCTGGCCGCCAACAGGTAATCGCCGTCATCCAGGCGCTGCAGCCGGTAGCGTTCATGCGGCGTGTCCTGTGCGGCTGTTTCCAGCAGGCGCAGCGGCACGGTCGGGGTCAGGCTGCCGAAGCCGGTATCCACCAGCCAGTCCTCGCCGTCCAGCCGCACCCGGATCAACAGATGGGTGCGTGGCGTCAGTTCGCCTTCGGCGGCCGACAGCAGCACGCGCGCGCTGAGGGCATGGGCATCGAAGCCCAGCGCCTGCAGCAGTGTAAGGAAGGCGCCATTGAGCTCGAAGCAGTAACCCCCGCGCTGCGCGTCCAGCAGCTTGCGCTGCACGCTGTCCAGGTCGATCGGCACCGCATCGCGCAGCAGGCAGGTGAGGGTCTCGAACGGCACATGGGCGTTGTGGCGCTGCTGCAGCAGGGTCAGCCCGGCCAGGGTGGCCGGCGGCGCGGCCGGCAGCTGCAGGCGCTGCAGGTAGCGGGGGATATCGAGCGCGGTCATGACGGCACCAGGCGGGGCAGGGACACCTACTGTGCAACCGCAACCGGGGTTGAGGTCAAGGGCAGGGCGCCGATGTCATCGCCCCGTCGCCTGCGGCCGGTACAAAGACCGCAAGTGCGCCCCCGGTGGCAGTTCTCGAAAATAGTTCTAAAGTCCCGCTGATCCAGGCCGATACAGGTGCGTCCTTTTGCCTGGAGTCTGTCATGTCGACCGCGGTTGTTCGCCTTCGGTCCCTGCGCACCCACTTCGATGGGCTGCGCTCGGCGTTTCCCGGCCTGTTGCGCTGGCTGCAGCCGCACCGGCTCAGCGTGGCCGACAAGCTGAAGGCCACCTTGTGGGTCTGCGGCCTGGGCCTGGTCGCCATCGCCGGCGTCTACGCCTGGACCGGCCACACCAGCGCACAGGCAGCCCGCACCCAGGCCAGCTACCAGCACGGCAGCGATCTGGCGGCGGCACTGGCCACCCGCGTGGCGGAAGCACGGCGCCTGCAGACACAGTATGCGCGCAGTTTCGATGATGCAGACCGCAGCCAGCTGCTGGCCACCCAGCAGGAGCTGAAGCAGGATCTGCAGGCATTGCGCGCGATGCCGATGGATGCCGGCCGGCGCAAGGCGCTGCAGTCGCTGGCCGAAGCGGTCGACGGCTTTTCGCAGGGCATCGCCGCGCTGTTCGAGCGCGTGGATGAGATGGGCCGCGGCGACGCGGGCCTGGCCGCGCAGCTGCAGCAGGCCGCCGACACGCTGCAGGCGAACGTGACCGCGCTGCAGCGTCCGGTACTGGAACTGCATGTGCAGAAAATGCGCCGGCAGGAGGCGTTGCTGCTGCTCGATGGCGACTCCACCCATGCCGACCGCGCCAGCGAAGAGAAGCTGCCCTTCGATCTGGCCCTGGCAGGGTTGCCGACCGAGGCGCAGGAAAGCCTGCGCACCGACATGGATGCCTACCAGGCCGCGCTGCTGGGCTACACCGCCGCCCGCGTCGGGCTGGATGTGGAAGCGCAGTCGCTGCTGGATACGGCCGCCGGCGTGGCGCCGGCACTGGCCGCCTTCCAGAAGGCCCAGGTGCAGGCGCTGGCCCAGGCACAGGCACGCCAGCAGGCCGGTGCACGCACCATGAGCGTGCTGTTCGCCGCTACGCTCGTGCTGGTGGCCGGTGTGCTGATCACCAGCCTGGTGCTGGTGCTGCGCGCGGTACGTCGTCCGATCCAGGACACCCTGCGCTTCGCCAGTGACATCGCCGATGATCGCCTCGACACCACCCTGCGCGTGCACAACGCCAACGATGAGATCGGCCAGCTGGCGCAGCGCCTGATCGACATGCAGCAGCGCCTGCGTGCGCGCATCGAGGAAGAGCGCGCGGTGGCGCGTGGCAACACCCGCGTACGCCAGGCGCTGGACAGCGCACAGACCGGGCTGATGGTGATCGATGCGGAGGGGCAGGTGGCCTACGCCAATCCCGCCTTGCTGCAGCTGCTGGGCATGCCGGCCGACGCACTGGTTGGCAGCGATGCGGTGCGCCTGCACCCGGCCATGACCAGCCTGGCCGGCGTGCGTCGCCGCGAGGAGCGCGAGATCAATCACCTCGGCGTGCGCTACCAGCTGATCGCCAACGCGATCGTCGATGAAGGCCACTTCCTCGGCGTGGCGGTGGAATGGCGCAGCCGCGCGCTTGAAACCCTGCTGGAAACCGAAGTGGCCGCGCTGGTCGACGCGGCCGCACACGGTGAACTGCAGGGTCGCATCGCGCTGGAGGGCAAGCAGGGCTTCGTGCGTACGCTGTCCACCAGCATCAACCATCTGCTGGCCACGTTCGAAACCAATCTGGGCGATCTGCAGGCGCTGCTGGCGGCACTGGCCCGCGGTGACCTGAGCGTGCGCATGGAGGGCGACCTGCAGGGCGTGTTCGCGCGCATGCGCGACGATGCCAATGCCACCGTCGGCCAGCTCGGCCGCATCGTCACCCGCATCCAGCAGGCCACGTCGCGGCTGGATGTGGGCGTGGGCGAGATCGTCGCCGGCCATCATGACCTCTCGCAACGCACGGAACAGCAGGCGGCCAACCTGGAAGAGACCGCCGCGTCGATGCACGAACTGACCGACACCGTCGGCCGCAACGCCGATGCCGCCGGCCGTGCCGATGCGCTGGTGCAGGGCGCGGCGGCGGTGGCCGCGCGTGGTGGCCAGGCCGTGGGCCAGGTAGTGGCCACCATGCACGGCATCAGCGAAGCCTCGCGCCGCATCGGCGACATCACCCAGCTGATCGACGGCATCGCCTTCCAGACCAACATCCTGGCGCTGAACGCCGCCGTGGAAGCCGCGCGTGCCGGCGAGCAGGGCCGCAGCTTCGCCGTGGTGGCGTCTGAAGTGCGCCTGCTGGCCCAGCGCAGCGCGGAGGCGGCCAAGCAGATCAAGGGGCTGATCGAGGATTCGGTCACCCGCGTCGGCCAGGGCAACGTGCAGGCCGAGCAGGCCGGCACCACCATGGGCGAGATCGTCGGCAGCGTGCAGCAGCTGGCGGAACTGCTCACCGCCATCCGCAGTGCATCGCAGGACCAGCACGCCGGCATCGCCCAGGTGAACCAGACCATCGTGCAGATGGAATCGAGCACGCAGCGCAATGCCAGCCTGGTGGAGGAAGCGGGCGCATCGACCGCGCACATGCAGGCCCAGGTGCAGGCGCTGGCCGAAGCGGT
>DOKO01000355.1 GCA_003510825.1 Stenotrophomonas sp. | reverse complement strand
GCGCTGGCCGATGGCCGCCTGCCGGCCGACCGCCCGCTGATCGGCGTGCCGCGCGTGGCCAACACCCTGCAGCAGGCGCGCCAGCTGCCCGTGGTCGGTCGCGATGCCGCCACGCCGTCGGGGGTGAAGAAGATCGACAGCGTGCCGGACCTGGCAACGATGACCCGCGGCGCGCTGCGCTTCCTGCAGCAGCGTTCGCCCAAGGGCCTGTTCCTGATGGTTGAAGGCGGCGCCACCGACTGGGCCGCGCACACCAGCGCCTGCGGTACCGAGTGGCACTACGGTGCCTGCACCGACCAGCCGCAGTACGGCCGCCTGATCGAGGAAACCGCCGAGTTCAACGATGCGGTATCGGCGGTCATCGCCTGGATCGAGCAGAACGGCGGCTGGGAACGCAACCTGCTGATCGTCACCACCGACCACGACAACAGCATGCCGATGGGCCCGGACGCGCAGAAGGTGGCCTTCGAGCCGGTGCGCAACAACGGCCGCGGGCAGATGCCGGGCATGAGCTTCCGCCCCACCGGCAACCACTCCAACGGCCTGGTGCCGCTGTGGGCCAAGGGCAATGGCGCCGAACTGCTGGGCCAGCGCGTGCGCGGCGTCGATGCCGGCTACCGCCAGCACGTGCGCTGGAACGACGGCAGCTACATCGACAACACCGACGTGGCCAAGGCCGTGCAGGACGCCCTGCAGCGCTGACCGCCCTCTGTAGCTGCTCTGGGCCCTTTGTAGAGTCGAGCCATGCTCGACTTCTGTGGCTCTCTGTAGAGCCGAGCCCATGCTCGGCTGCTCTTCGCTCTTTGTAGAGTCGAGCTTGCTCGACTGAAGCGCCAGGAGCAGTCGAGCGAGCTCGACTCTACCGATCCACCACGCAGGCCAGGAACCGCGGCAGCACCGGATTGCGGTTGTCCGCCTTCCAGAACACCACCTGCTGCACGCGCGGCGCGTCCTTCAGGCGAACGAAGGACACGCCGGGCATGCCCATGCGCTGCAGCGAGGCCGGCACCAGCGCGATGCCCAGCCCTTCGCCCACCAGGCTGACGATGCTCTGCTGAAGCTGCACTTCCAGCCGCACATCGGCCTGCAGGCCGGCGGCATGGAAGCTGGCTTCGATGGCCTCGCGCAGGGTCGGCACCACGTCGGCCGGCGCGGTGATCAGCGCCTCGCCAGCCAGGGCGGTGATACCGACGCTGCGGCGGCGGGCCAGGCGATGCTCGGCCGGCACCACCACGCACAGTGGCTCTTCCTGCAGCGGCAGCAGTTCCAGACCGCGCAGCGACGCCGGTGCAAAGCCGATACCCGCATCCAGCGCACCCGAGCGGACCGCGTCCAGCAGGGCCATCGGCAACGCCTCGCGCAAGCGCAGCTGCACCTGTGGATGCGCGGCGATGAAGCGACGGGCCAGCGGCGGCACCGAGCTGTGTGCGGCATGCATCATGAAGCCCACCTGCAGCTCACCCAGCTCGCCTGCACCGACCTGGCGCGCAGCGTGGCAGGCCTGCTGCAGGGCGTTCATCACCCCACGGGCGTCCTCCTGGAAGCGCTGCCCGGCCGCGGTCAGGCGCACATGGCGCGAGTCGCGCTCCAGCAACGCCACACCCAGGGATTCCTCCAGCGCGGCGATCTGTCGGCTCAGCGGCGGCTGGGTGACATTGAGGCGTTCGGCGGCGCGACCGAAGTGCAGCGTTTCAGCGACGGCCAGGAAGTAGCGCAGCGGGCGGATGTCGATCATGCGCGAATGGTATCGCTGGTGCCCGTTAAAAGCATTGGAAGGTATTGATGATGGCGCGTAGCCTGCGCGGCATTCCTTCCCTTCGCGCCGCCCATGCTGTCCGTCCTGGCCATCGTCCTCCCCGTGTTCGCGCTGATCTTTGCCGGTTGGCTGGCCCGCCGCAGTGGTGCGCTGGGTCCGCATTCGACCAGTGAGCTGAACCGGTTCGTGGTGCAGCTGGCGCTGCCGGCGCTGCTGTTCGACGTGGTGGCCAACGCGCGCTGGCAGCAGCTCTGGCATCCGGGCTTCATCGCCAGCTTCGGCGGTGGCACCGCGCTGCTGTTTGCCGCCACGGTGTGGTGGCGCCGACGCAGCGGCCACGCGCTGGCCGATGCCAGCATCGACGGCCTCAACGCCGCCTATGCCAATACCGGCTTCGTCGGCTTTCCGCTGGCGGTGGCCGCGCTCGGGCAGTCGGCGCTGGCGCCGACCCTGGTGGCGACCCTGCTGACGGTGTGCGTGTTGTTCGCCGCCGCCATCGTGCTGATCGAGATCGGCCTGCAGCGCGAGCAGCGCCTGCACCATCTGCTGGCCAAGGTGGCGCGTTCGCTGCTGCGCAATCCATTGTTGCTGGCGCCGCTGGCCGGTGTGCTGCCGATGGCATTGGGCCTGTCGATGCCGGCGCCGGCGGAAACCTTCCTGAAGCTGCTCGGCGGCGCGGCGGCCCCGTGCGCGCTGATCGCGCTGGGCCTGTTCCTCGGGGAGCGACGCACGGCGGTGCCGGGTGCTGGGCGCAGCGCGGTGGTGCTGGGCGGCTTGAAGCTGCTGGTGCACCCGCTGCTGGTATGGCTGCTGGCCACGCAGGTGTTCGCACTGCCGTCCGCGCTGGCGCATGCTGCGGTGCTGATGGCGGTGCTGCCCACCGGCACCGGCCCCTTCATGCTGGCCGAATTCCACCGCCGCGAAGCATCGACCACGGCGGCCACGGTGCTGGGGACGACTCTGTTGTCCCTGCTGACGGTGACGGGATACCTGGCGCTGCTGCAGCTGTAGAGCCGAGCCATGCTCGGCTGCTTTCCGCGGAACCCTGCACCCGGCAGCCGAGCATGGGCTCGGCTCTACAGACCCGGTAGTGCCACTTCCTCAGCGCAGCTTTGCCAGCGCCTGGCCCAGCTGCACCGGGCTTTCGGCGCCCAGCTGCGGGGCGAACTCGGCCACGCCCGGCGGCAGCAGCACGATCACGGTCGAGCCGTAGTTGAAGCGCGCCATTTCGGCGAAACGCTCCAGCTGGATGCCCTGGCCGCGGTAATCCTTGCGGGTGATGCGGTCGCCGTAGGCCGGGATCTCTTCGCCGCTCCACACCGTTTCCACGCCGGACACCAGCAGCGCACCGACCATCACGCTGACCATCGGGCCGAAGCTGGTATCGAAATGGCAGACCAGGCGCTCGTTGCGGGCGAACAGGCGCGGCACGCCGTTCACCGCGGCCGGGCCGACACTGAACAGGCGGCCGGGCACGTGCACGGTCTCGCGCAGGGTGCCGGTCCACGGCATGTGCACGCGGTGGTAGTCACGCGGGGACAGGTACACCGTGGCGTACAGGCCGTCGTTGTACGGCTTGGCGTCCTCGTCGCTGCCCAGCAGCTCGGCGGCGGTAAAGGACTGGCCCTTGGCCTGGAAAATGCGGCCGGCCTCGATCTTTCCCAGCTGGCTGATGCGGCCGTCGGCCGGCATCACCAGGCTGCGCGGATCGGCATCGGCCACGCGCGCGCCCGGCTTCAAGGCGCGGGTGAAGAACTGGTTGAAGGTCGGGTAGCTGCGCGGGTCCGGGTTGGCCGCTTCGTCCAGGTTGACGTTGAACTTGCGGGTGACGGTGTCGATCAGCCAGCGCGACACGCGCGGGTCGTCCGAGTACGCCAGCGAGCGCGCCATCGAGGACAGCAGGCGGTGGGGCAGGGCGTACGTCAGGGCGGTGGTCAGGCTCATGGGGCGGATTTCTCGGTCAGCTTCTGCAGGTCGCGGGCGATGGCCGGCGCGTTGAACGGGGGCCGCACCAGGCCGGCAAGGCGGCCCTGCGGGTCGAGCACGGCCAGGCTGGCCGAGTGCTCGACGGTGTAATCCTCGGGATTCTCGTCGAAATGCTTGCCCGGCACCTTCTGGAACACGAAGCCCAGCGAGGTGGCAAAGCGCTCCAGCGAGGGAATGTCGGCGGTGGCGGCCAGGGTGTCCTTGTGGAAGCCGTGCACGTACTCGCCCAGGCGGATGGCGTTGTCACGGTCCGGGTCCACCGACACGAACAGCACGCGCGGGCGCAGGGTGTCGGGCAGGGCTTCCCACTGCTTCTGCGCACCGGCCAGCTCGGCCAGGGTGGTGGGGCATACGTCCGGGCAGAAGGTGAACCCCAGGAACACCAGGGTCCAGTGGCCCTTCAGCTCGCCGGGGATGAGCCGGGTGCCGTCGGACTGGGCCAGGTTGAAATCGGGCAGGTCGCGGGTATGCGGGTACAGGGTGATCGCTTCGGTGGCCGGCTGGTTGGCCGGCGGCTTCGGCGCGAACACCTGCTGCGCGGCCAGCAGGCCCAAGCCCGCCGCCAGGGCGATCAGCAGGATGATGCCGACGTTGCGATTGAACATGGGAGCCCCCGCAGGAAGTAATCCCCATCATACCGGCTGCAGCCTGATCGTTTCCGTCGCAACGGATGCCGCCGCGGGCGGCAACCTCTATAATCGTGGGCCACTTTGCCCGCAGTACCGCCATGACCGCTGAAACGGCCGCCGAACTCCACACGATCATCGACCTGATCCGCTACGGCACCAGCCGTTTCAACGAAGCCGGGCTGACCTTCGGGCACAGCTACGACAACGCCCTGGACGAGGCCACCCAGCTGGTGCTGCACAGCCTGCACCTGCCGCACGACCTCGGCCCGGCCTACGGCCAGGCCCGTCTGCTGCAGGCCGAGAAGGTCCGCGTGCTGGAACTGTTCCAGCGCCGCATCGACGAGCGCGTCCCGGCCGCCTACCTGACCGGTGAAGCCTGGTTCGCCGGCCTCAGCTTCAAGAGCGATTCGCGCGCCCTGGTGCCGCGTTCGCCGATCGCCGAGCTGATCGAGTGCGGCTTCGAGCCGTGGCTGGCCGGCCGCGACGTCAGCCGTGCGCTGGACCTGTGCACCGGTTCGGGCTGCATCGCCATCGCCATGGGCCACTACTACCCGAACTGGGAAGTGGACGGCGTCGACCTGAGCGATGACGCGCTGTCGCTGGCCGAAGAGAACAAGGAACGCCTGCAGGCGCACAACGTGACCCTGCTGAAGTCGGACCTGTTCAACGGCCTGACCGGCCGCCACTACGACCTGATCGTCACCAACCCGCCGTACGTCACCAACGACGAGACCGATGCCCTGCCGCAGGAATACTCCTACGAGCCGGAAATGGGCCTGCGCGCCGGCGACGACGGCCTGGACCTGGTGCTGAAGATCCTGCGCGACGCCCCGCTGCACCTGAGCGAGGACGGCCTGCTGATCTGCGAAGTGGGCGAATCCGAGCAGCACCTGATCAAGCTGCTGCCGGAAGTCGACTTCGCCTGGGTTGAGTTCAAGGTCGGCCAGATGGGCATCTTCGCGGTCGAATGCCGCGAGCTGATCGCCCACAGCGCACGCATCACCGAACTGGCGGCGCAGCGCCCGTGAGTTCCAATTCGTTCGGCAAGCTGTTCACCGTCACCACGTTCGGCGAGTCGCACGGGCCGGCCATCGGCTGCGTGATCGACGGTTGCCCGCCGGGGCTGGCGCTGGACGCGGCCGAATTCGCCCACGACCTGCAGCGTCGCGCCACCGGCAATAGCCGGCATACCTCGGCGCGGCGCGAGGCTGATGAGGTCGAGATCCTGTCCGGCGTATACGAGGGCCTGACCACCGGCACCCCGATCGCGCTGCTGATCCGCAACACCGACCAGCGCAGCAAGGATTACGCGAACATCGGCCAGCAGTTCCGGCCGGGCCATGCCGACTACAGCTACTGGCACAAGTACGGCATCCGTGACCCGCGCGGTGGCGGCCGTTCTTCGGCCCGCGAGACCACCATGCGCGTGGCCGCCGGCGTGGTCGCCAAGAAGTGGCTGGCCGAGCGCTTCGGCGTGACCGTGCGCGGTTACCTGTCGCAGCTGGGCGAGATCCGTCCGTCCGGTTTCGACTGGTCGGCGGTGGAAGACAACCCGTTCTTCTGGCCGCACGCCGAACAGGTGCCGGAGCTGGAGGCGTACATGGATGCGCTGCGCAAGTCCGGTGACTCGGTCGGTGCGCGCGTGGACGTGGTGGCCGACAACGTGCCGCCGGGCTGGGGCGAGCCGATCTACGGCAAGCTCGACGGCGACCTCGCCGCCGCGCTGATGAGCATCAACGCCGTGAAGGGCGTGGAGATCGGCGATGGTTTCGCCAGCGCCGCGCAGAAGGGCACCGAACACCGTGACCTGCTGACCCCGCAGGGCTTCGCCAGCAACCATGCCGGCGGCATCCTCGGTGGCATTTCCACCGGCCAGCCGGTGGTCGCCTCCATCGTGCTGAAGCCCACCTCCAGCCTGCGCCTGCCGGGCCCGTCGCTGGATACCGACGGCAACGTGGTCGAAGTGGTCACCACCGGCCGCCACGACCCGTGCGTCGGCATCCGTGCCACCCCCATCGCCGAGGCGATGATGGCGCTGGTGCTGATGGACCAGGCCCTGCGCCACCGCGCCCAGTGCGGTGACGTCGGCACCATCACCCCGCGCATTCCCGGGCAGATCGATGGCTGATACCCGGCCGACGGTGTGGGTGAGCCAGCCGCTGATCGACGCGG
>DOKO01000354.1:10127-10506 GCA_003510825.1 Stenotrophomonas sp. | reverse complement strand
CGCTGGATGCGCAGGGCGTGCGCGGTGCCGCCGTGGCGTTGGCCGCGCTCAACACGGCCGCTGACGAGACCGGCGGTGATTGGCTGGGCAATGACGGCGCGGTGGTGTTCAGCCGTGGCACCGGCGAGGCCGCGCAGGTGATGACCAGCGCCTGCGCCTGGACCGGTGCCGCGCTGCAGCCGCTGGGCCTGTCGTTCAACCAGACCGGCGGCTGGACCGGCGCGCCGGTGGTCGACAACGCGAAGCCGGGCGAGATGATGGTGGCCAGCAGTGCGGCCAGGGCGCCGCGTGCCGGTGGCGTGGATGTGTACCGGCTGGCGGTGCCGAAGGTGGCGGCCGTGGCAGGGTGCGTGCGGTAGATCCACGCCGGGCGTGGATG
>DOKO01000354.1:0-9925 GCA_003510825.1 Stenotrophomonas sp. | reverse complement strand
GGGATCCGACCCCGGGCATTGCGGGGGATCCGACCCCGGGCATTGACGCTCAGCGCGCGAGCACCTGGGCGCGCTGCTTCTCGTAATCGATCTCGCTCAGCTGGCCGTTGTCCTTGCGGCGGTTCAGCGCGGCCAGTTCGGCCTGCACGCTTTCCGGCAGGGCCTGCTCACGGGCCACGTGGGCGGCGGCGGAGAGCTGCTCCGGCGGGCGCCGGCTGGCACGCCAGGCCGCCACGAACACGCCGACGATGATGGCGCCGAACACCAGCGTGCCGGTGCCCCAGATCAGCCATTGCATCCATCCCATTTCCGGTCCCATCGCGTGTTCCTCCGTCCGTCGTGAGCGCTATTGTCAGCGCTCGCGCAGCCAACGCGCCACCTGCGGCGCGAAATAGGTCAGTACGCCATCGGCGCCGGCACGCTTGAAGCCCAGCAGCGACTCCATCACGCAGGCGCGTTCGTCCAGCCAGCCGTTGGCGAAGGCGGCCTTCATCATCGCGTACTCGCCACTGACCTGGTACGCGAAGGTCGGCACACCGAACTTCTCCTTCACCCGGCGCACCAGGTCCAGGTAGGGCATGCCCGGCTTGACCATCACCATGTCCGCGCCCTCTTCCAGGTCCAGCGCGATCTCGCGCAGGGCCTCGTCGCCGTTGGCCGGGTCCATCTGGTAGGTCTTCTTGTCGGCCTTGCCGAGGCTGCCGGCGCTGCCCACCGCATCACGGAACGGGCCGTAGAACGCCGAGGCGTACTTGGCCGAGTAGGCCATGATGCGCACGTTGAGGTGGTGGTCGGCATCCAGCGCACGGCGGATCGCGCCGATACGGCCGTCCATCATGTCCGAGGGCGAAATGATGTCGGCGCCGGCTTCGGCATGCGACAGCGACTGCTTGACCAGCGCTTCAACGGTGATGTCGTTGAGCACGTAGCCCTTGTCGTCGATGATCCCGTCCTGGCCGTGCGTGGTGTACGGGTCCAGGGCCACGTCGGTCATCACTCCCAGTTCCGGGAAGCGCGTCTTCAGCGCGCGGATCGCACGCTGCGCCAGGCCGTCCTCGGCCCACGCCGCCGACGCGTCCAGCGACTTCTGCGAGCTGTCGATCACCGGGAACAGGTCGATCACCGGGATGCCCAGTTCCAGCGCCTCTTCGGCCACCTTCAGCAGCTCCTCGATCGACAGCCGCTCCACGCCGGGCATCGACGGCACGGCGGTGCGGCCGGCCAGTTCGTGCACGAACACCGGGTAGATCAGGTCATCGGTGGTCAGCGTGTTTTCGCGCATCAGGCGGCGCGAGAACTCGTCATGGCGCATGCGCCGCGGGCGGTAATGGGGATGAGGCATGGCAGGCTCCGAGGAGTGGCTATTGCAACAGGTAGCCCTGCGGCAGCAGGGGTTCGGGCAGGGGGCGTTCGCCGAGCGCGTCGAGCTGGTCGATCTCGATCGTGCGCACCATGGCGTCCAGCGGCAGATCGTTCGGCTCCAGGCCGAAGGGCTCTTCCATCTCCTCGCCCAGCTGGTCCAGGCCGAAGAAGGCATAGGCCAGCACCGCCGACAGCACCGGCGTGCCCCAGCCCAGCGAACTGGCCAGGCCGAACGGCAGCAGCACGCAGAACATCCACGCGCAGCGGTGCAGCAGCAGGGTGTAGGCGAACGGCAGCGGCGTGCTGAGGATGCGCTCGCAGCCGGCCTGGATGGAGGACATCGCGTGCAGGCGGTCTTCAAGCTGGGTGTAGAGGATCGGCTCCAGCTCGCCGCTGCGCAGCGCCTGGGCCAGCTCGGCGGCGATCATCGACAGCAGCGCGTCGGGCACGTTCTCGCGCTCGGCCAGCTGCTCGCGCTGCGGCTTGTCCAGCCACGGCAGCGCCACCAGGGCGACGATGCGCCCGCGCAGGCGGGCTGCCAGGGCGTGGGCGAAGGCGGTGGTGAGGTAGGCGATGCGACGGCGGCGGCCGCTGTCGTCAGCCAGCAGCAGGTGCACCTGGCGCGCCAGCGAACGCGATTCGTAGATCAGCTGGCCCCACAGCTTGCGGCCTTCCCACCAGCGGTCGTAGCAGGCGCTGTTGCGGAAGCTGAGGAAGATCGACAGGACCAGGCCGAGCAGGGTGAACGGGGTGACCGAGACCCGCTCGATGCCGATTGGCGGGGCCAGTTCCACCACCGCCGCCACGGCGATGGACAGCACCAGGATGGCCAGCACCTTGGGCGCGATGGCCGGCACGATGGAACCACGCAGGATGTACAGCAGTTGCCAGCCGTGGGGACGGGAACGAATGATCATGGGGTCAGCCGCGCCGGGCGCGGTTTCACAGGCACGCGGGGGGCTCGCGCAGCCCGGCATTGTACTCCCCTGCCCGGCGCCGGGCCGTGGGGCTGCGACGCCCGGTCGCACCCATGGGCGCGACTCGGAGCAGGTCGCTCAGAGCAGGCCGCTCAGATCACGCCGCCGCCCAGGCTCAGGCGGACGATGCCGACCAGCACCACGATGCCGTTCAGGACCAGCCCGGTCTTGGCGCGGCCGCGCTTGCTGGGGTGGGTGAAGAGGATGCCCAGCGCGGCGATGACCGCGCCCACCGCCGCGAACGGGATCAGGAACCAGTTGCCCCAGCCCAGCAGCGGGATCAGGGCCAGGATCATCCACAGCAGCGCCACGATGCCCCACAACAGACTGATCACACCCATGCCCAGCTCCCCTCAGATCGGTTCCTTCCCCAACATTAGCCTGTCCCGTGGCTGCCGCCTACCGCCGTTGGCGACACGCTCACCCGTCCCGTGCCAGCATGCGGCCATGCCCCGGGCGAAGGTGTTGGCGCCGATTCAGAGTCCCCGGCCGATGATCCGAACTGTCCTACAGGGGTAAACGCCATGAACATCCGTTGGGTCGCTTTGACCGCCATGCTGCTGGCCGCTGCCGGTTGCGCCAGCACCTCCAAGGTGATGCTGGGCCGCGCGCGTGCGCCGATCGACCCGGCGCAGGTGCAGATCTATTCCACCCCGCCGGCCGGTTCCCTGGAAATCGCCCAGCTGGAATCGTCCTCGGCGGTCGGTTTCGGTACCCAGGGCCAGACCGATGCGGCCGTGGCGCGACTCAAGCGCGAAGCTGCGGCGCTGGGCGCCAACGGCGTGATCCTGATGGGCGTGGGCAGCAGCGGCTCCCCGGTGGGCATGTCGGTGGGCGCCGGCAGCTACGGCTCGCACGTGGGCGGCGGCGTCGGCATCGGTATTCCGACCACGCAGAAGCGCGCGGCCGGTGTCGCGATCTGGGTGCCGAACCCGGAGGCCCCGGCACGGCTGCCGACGCAGACGATTACGCCGCAGCCGCAGCGCTGATGTATCGGTAGCGCCGGGCCATGCCCGGCGGCTTTTCGCGGTCATGTAGAGCCGAGCCATGCTCGGCTGCTTCATGCCTTTGTAGAGCCGAGCCATGCTCGGCTGCTCTTTGCGAAAGCCAGCCGAGCATGGCTCGACTCTACAACGACCCACGGCGCCGGGGACTGCCCGGCGCCGTCTGCATCAGAACGACCAGGTGAAGGTCAGCGAGCCATTGCGGCCGTCGCCGAACGCACCGTAGCCGTTGATCTGCGAGTAGTACTTCTTGTCCAGCAGGTTGTTGAGGTTGGCCTGCACGCTGAACTCCGGCGAGATGCGGTAGCGCACGAAGGCGCTGACCAGCGCGTAGCCGTCCTGTTCGATGCGCCCGTACGCCGGCACCGCGTAGTAGATGCGGTTCTGCCAGTTGGCACCACCGCCGACGGTCAGGTCCTGCAACGACTGCGGGGTGTAGCTGGTGAACAGCTTCAGCGTGGTCTGCGGCAGGTTGGTGTTGATGTCCGCATCGTTGATGTCCTTGGCCACATAGCGCGAGGCGCCGAAGGTGGCATTCCAGCCCGGTGCCAGTTCGCCGTTCAGCTCGAACTCGAAGCCGCGGCTGACCGTGCCGCGTGCGGCGATGTAGGCGGTTTCGCCGCCGGTTCCGCCGATCACCGGTTCACCGGTCGACTGGCCGACGTTGTCCTGCTCGATGCGGAACACGGCCACCGAGGCATTCAGGCGGTTGTCGAACCACGCGCCCTTGACGCCCACTTCGTAGCTCTTGCCGTCGACCGGATCGAGGTAGCTGCCGTTGCGGTCCTTCAGCATCTGCGGCTGGAAGATCTCGGTGTACGAGGCGTAGGTCGAGTAGGTGTCATTGATGTCGAACACCAGGCCGGCATACGGCGTGGTCACCTTGTGCGAACGATCGGCGCCTTCGCCTTCACTCTTCCAGTCGGTGTAGCGCGCACCGATGATCAGCTTCAGCGGATCAGCCAGCGACAGGCGCGTGGCGGCATAGCCGGCCTTCTGGGTGATGGTGCCTTCGCTGGCCAGGCTCAGCGGGTTCCAGTTCGGTTCGCTGATGTTGCCGTTCCAGTTCAGGTAGCTGGAGAAGGGGTCCCACGCGAGGCCGGCACCACCGACCTGGTAGTCGCCGTAGTTGGCGTAGTCGCGCTTGTTGTAGCTCAGGCCTGCCATGAACTGGTGTTCGCGGCCGAACAGCTGGAACGGACCGTCGACGAAGCCATCGATCGCGTCGACCTTGCGCTCGGTGTTGTAGAAGCCGGCCGACGGCGAGATGCCGGCACCGGTGTTCCTGTCGAAGTACGAGGCGCCGGTGACCCAGTCGTTGTAGGCCGGGTAGAACAGCTTGTCGTCGGCCTTGGTCTCGTCATGCGTGGCGCCGATCTTGAACTTCCAGCCGTTGGCGAAGCCGTGCTCCAGGGTGGCGAAGGCGCGCTTGCTGGTGGTGTCCCAGTAGGTCCAGTTCGGGCTGGCGTTGAACGACTCGTCGTAGCCGGTGCTGGTGCCATCGGAGAACAGCATCGGGAAGCCGCCCCAGGTCGCGCCGTTGGCGCGCTTCTGCTGGTAGTCGTAGCCCACGCTCAGCTGCGTATCGGGGGTCAGGTCGGCATCGATGACCATGTAGCCCAGCGTCTTGTGCTGGTTGTAGCGGTCCATCTGCGCATCGGTGTCCAGGTAGCTGCCGATGACGCGACCACGCACGGTGCCGCTGGCATTCAGCGCGCTGCCCACGTCCACGGTGGTGCGGGTGCGGCCCCAGCTGCCGACGTTGACCGAGACGCTGCCGGCCAGTTCGGCGCTGTCGGCGTGCTTGCGGATCAGGTTCACCGAAGCGGACGGGTTGCCGGCGCCGCTGAGCAGGCCGGTGGCACCGCGCACCACTTCCACGCGGTCGTACAGGGCCAGGTCCAGGCCGGAGTCACCGTAGCTCCAGTTCTGCACCATCTGCGTCGGCAGGCCATCGAACTGATAGCTGTCGATGTAGAAACCGCGCGCGTAGAACTCGGTGCGCTCGGTGTCGGACTGGGTGCTGCTCACGCCAGTGGTGTTGCCCAGCACGTCGATGATGTCGTCGAGGTTCTGGTCCTCGATGCGCTGGTGGCTGATGATGCTGATCGACTGCGGGATCTCGCGCGGGGCCAGGTCGAAGCGGGTACCGGCGGAGGTCTTGCGCACTGAATAGCCTTCGGCGCGCTCACCCTTCACCACGACCTTGTCGAGGGTGGTCGGGTCGGCGGCGGTTTCGGCGAAGGCGACCGGCGCGGCGGCCAGGCACAGGGCGGAGAGCACCGCCGCGGACAGGCGATGCGGCAGGAGAGCAGGGGTCGAGCGGATCATGTGGGTTCCTGGACGGGCACGTGCGTGCGTCCGACCGGCTTCCCGGATGGTCTGGCGCCGCGGCTGGTGGGGGTCTCACGCCGCTGGCGGGGCCCTGCGCTGCAGGACGGTGGCTGGGCAATGCGAGGAGGGCGAACCGTCCTGGCTGCCCGGAAAACGCAAATATCGTAATGCGAATTGTTTCTATTTACAAATGGCGCCGGGGCGTGCCAGTCCCTTCGCCGCGTCAGTCGTCCAGCGGGATGCGCTCGGCCTGGATCTTCATGTGCGGCAACTGGCCCTCGATGCCATCGGCGTACTCGACGGTGACCATCACGTCTTCATCGATCATGGGCGCGCCGTACACCTGTACCTTGCCGGTCATGTACACCGGGGTGCTGCGCATACGCCCGGCATGGATGGCCGTTGGATCCAGGCAGGCCAGCATGTGGCGAATATTGGCCGAGGCGAATTCGGTCGAGGTGTTGGGGATCAGCCAGCGGCAGAACTGCTTGCCCGCGTCGCTGCCATCGTCCTCGCAGCCCTTGCTCCAGCAGCTCCAGTCGGTCACCAGTTCAATCGATCGCGGGGCATCGACCTGTGCGGTGTTGGCGTAGGCAGCCAGTTGCCTGCACCACGGGTCGCGATGTGCCTGCAGGGTGCTGCAACCGGTGGCCAGGATCACGGTAGCGATCAACAGCGGGGTGGCGCGAAGCTGGGTCATCGGCGTGCTCTCCCTGTCACCGCGGTTGATGATGCGGCGGGCCCGTCGTGGTGTCGAGCCGCAGCGTCACTGCGATCAACGCAGCAGCGGCAACGGGTCGCGGGCGCCGTCCTTGCCGTAGATGCCCCAGTGCAGGTGCGGCGGCGTGCCCTTGGCGTTGCCGCTGTCGCCGACATGGCCCAGCAGCTGCCCGGCCTGCACCACCTGGCCTCGCGCCAGGCCCTCGGCCCAGTCTTCCAGGTGCGCGTAGTAGTAGCGCTCGCGGCCGGGCCCGATCACCCAGACCTGGCGCCCGCCGAGCCCGCGTTCGCCCACATCGGCGACGACGCCTGCGGTAGCGCTGCGCACGGGCGTGCCGCGCTTGCCGAAGATGTCGATGCCGGCATGCGTGCGGTCACTGCCGCGGGGTGCACCGAAGGTGTCGGCGATCTGCCGCGGGCGCACGCCGTCCACGGGCACGGGCAGCTCGGTGGCCGGTGGCATGCGTCCCAGCGCCCACAGCATCTTCGGTGCCGCCGCCCACGGGCTGTTCCACAGCGAGAGCACGGTGATGCCGACGGCCAGCAGCAGGGTGCCGGAAAGCAGCCAGCGGCGCAGGCGTCGGGCAGGGGAGGGCGGCGGGGTCATGGCAGCGGCACCGAGAAGCTGCGCTTCAACGTGCCCAGCGCCACCGAAGTGCGGAAGCGCTCGATGTTGTCATCGCCGCCGAACAGGCGCTCGGTGATCGCTTCGTACTCTTCCATCGACGCCGCCGAGAGCAGCAGCAGGAAATCGCCATCGCCGGTGATCGAATAGCACTGCTGCACCGCCGGATCGTCCTGCACGCGGCGCCGGAACGGGGCGACCTTTTCGCGCTGCTCGCTGACCACCCGCACCTCGACGATGATGGTCAGCGGGCGCCCGACCTTGGCCGCGTCGAGCACGGCCACGTTGGCGGCGATCACGCCGCTGTCCTGCAGGCGCTTGATGCGCCGCTGCACGGCGGGGGTGGACAGGTGCACGGCCTCGGCGATCTGCCGCTGCGGCAGGGCGTTGTCCTGCTGCAGCAGGTCGAGGATGGCGTGGTCGAAGCTGTCCAGCACGGGGGCGGTGGCCATGGCGAGCAGAAATTGCGCGGACGGGCCGTCAATTGAGCCAAGTGCTCGCCGCCAGCGCAATAGACTGTGCGCATGCAGACTTCCCGATTCGCGCCGATGTTGCCGGCGCTGGCGGTGCTCGGCTCGGTTACCGCGCTGGCCATCGGCACCTCCTACGCAAAACACCTGTTTCCGCTGGTCGGCGCGCAGGGCACCAGCGCCCTGCGCGTGGGCTTCTCGGCGCTGTTGCTGCTGCTGTTCTGGCGGCCGTGGCGCTGGAAGACCAGCCGCGTGGATGCGATGACCATCCTCCGCTACGGGCTGACCCTGGGCCTGATGAACCTGCTGTTCTACATGGCCATCCGCACCATTCCCTTCGGCATCGCCGTGGCCATCGAGTTCACCGGCCCGCTGACGGTGGCGATGCTGTCCTCGCGGCGGCCGATCGATTTCCTCTGGGTGGGCTGCGCGCTGGTAGGCCTGTTGCTGCTGCTGCCGCTGGGCGGCGGCCCGGCGCTGGACCCGGCCGGCGTGCTCTATGCGATGGGGGCGGCCGCGTGCTGGGGCCTGTACATCGTGTTCGGCAAGCGCGCCGGCCACCTGCATGCCGGCCACACGGTTTCACTGGGGCTGCTGGCGGCGTCGCTGGTGGTGGTGCCGGTGGGCGTGGCCCATGCCGGCATGGCGCTGCTGGAGCCGAAGATCCTGCTGGCGGGCCTGCTGGTGGCGCTGGTGTCCAGCGCGATCCCGATGTCGCTGGAGATGATGGCGCTCAAGCGCCTGCCCAAGGAGACCTTCGGCATCCTGATCAGCATGGAACCGGCGGTGGCCGCGCTGTGGGCGATGCTGCTGCTGCACGAACACCTGGAGGGCGTGCAGTGGCTGGCGATCGGCTGCACGGTGGTGGCCTCGGTGGGCAGCACGATGACCGCACGGCGGCTGAGGACCCCGGTGGTGCAGGCCGGGTAGCGCCGGGCCATGCCCGGCGGAGAGCCGTGCGGACCAACGGTCCGCACCCACCGGAGCAGCAGGTCCGCACCTACCGGAACGGTGGGTCAGCGCAGGGCTTCCGCCGGGACGTCGATGGCCATGGCCAGGGCCAGGTGGTCGGAGAACGCGGCCGGTACGGCTTCCACGCTGCGGGTCTGCAGGTTGCTGCTGACCAGGATGTGGTCGATGGCCCGGTCCGGGCGCCAGCTGGGGAAGGTCGGCACCACGCAGCCTGGCGGCTGCAGCCGGGTCTTCTGGTACAGCACCTGCATTTCAGGGCGCTCGGCCAAGCAGTTGAAATCGCCCATCAGCACCGCGTTCGGGTGGTCGGACAGCAGCTCGGCGATGAATCCGAGCTGTGACATCCGCGAACCCGCGCCCAGTGACAGGTGGGCCACGGCCACGGCCAGGCCGTCCTCGCCATCGCCGAACTTGGCCAGCAGCACGCCGCGCCCGCCGATGCGGCCGGGCAGGGCGTGGTCCTGTACTTCCACCGGTTCCAGCTTGCTCAGCAGGCCGTTGGCGCTGGACGCCACCCCGCCCATGCGCCGGTTCGGCTGGTGGCTCCAGTAATTGAAGCCGGCACGCTGGGCCAGGTAATGGGTCTGGTTGGTGAAGCCCGACCGCAGGCTGCCCGGGTCGGCCTCCTGCAGGCCGACGATGTCATGGCCGCGCGCCAGGGTGGCGATCGCGTCCAGGCTGCTGCGCTTGCGTCCCGCCGGCAGCGCATGTGACCAGCTGCGGGTCACATAGTCGCTGTAGCGGCGGGTGCTTGAGCCGGCCTGGATGTTGGCCGTCAGCAAGCGCAGGGTCCGTGTGTGGGGGGAAGTCACGGCCGGTAATGCTTTCTCTTGGATCAGTGAGCCTGGGCCGCACCGCGTTCGCGGGCGATCAGGTGGTCGGCGATGCGCAGCATGTCCGGGAAGCTCTTGCCCTTCACCAGGTACTTGCCGTTGATGATGATCGACGGGGTGCCGCTGATCGCGCTGCGCTGGGCGAACTGCTTGGCCGAGTTGGTCTTGGCGTTCACCGCGAAGCTGCCCATGGTGGCGGCGAACTGCTTCGGATCCACGCCGTAACCGGCGTAGAACTTGGCGATGTCGTCGACCGAGTCGGCGCCGCGCTCACCCTTCAGGGTCTGCTGCGAGTGGATGGCGGCATACAGCGCTTCGTGGGTCTTCTCCTGCACGCCCAGGGTCTGCGCGGCGTAGAAGGCACGGGCGTAGTTGTCCCAGGTGCCGCCGAACATGGCCGGCACGTAGACGAAGTTCACGTCGCTCGGCAGGCCGGCCTTCCACGGGCCAACCAGCGGCTGGAAGGCGGCGCAGGCCGGGCAGACGTAGCCGAAGATCTCGACCACTTCGACCTTGCCGGCGGCCGGCTGGAACGGCTGGCCGTTGCTGATCACCTGGTAGTCGCTGCCTTCCACCGGGGCCGGACCGGTCAGCGCGGTGGTGGTCGGGGCCGGTGCGGCGGCCGGAG
>DOKO01000017.1:556-7660 GCA_003510825.1 Stenotrophomonas sp. | reverse complement strand
CGTGCTGGCGGCCGTGGCCACCGCCGAAGTGCTGCTGGCCTGGGCCTGCTGGAAGCTGCTGTCGCCCGCACCGCACCGCCGCCGCGTGCTGCAGGCCTGGACCGCCATCGCCCTGCTGATGGGCGGCGGCCAGGTCGCCACCGCCTACTACGATGCGCTCGGCGAGCGCGCCGTGATCAGCCAGTGGAACTACCTGCCCTGGGCGCAGCCGATCACCGCCAAAAGCTTCATGCGCCGGCTCGGCGTGCACAGCCAGCAGCAGGCCGGCCTGCCCGACCCGCGCCACGCCCAGCTGCAGTACCCGCTGCAGCCGCTGCGCTGCCAGAGCCATCGCCGGCCCAACGTGCTGATGGTGGTGCTGGAATCGCTGCGGCACGACGCACTGACCGCGCAGTACATGCCACACACCGCGGCGCTGGCGGACTCGGCGCGCGTCTACGACCATCACTTCAGCACGGGCAACGCGACCCGTTACGGCCTGTTCGGCCTGCTGTACGGCCTGCCCGGCGGCTACTGGCCGAGCATGCTGGATGAGCAGCGCGGCTCGCAGCTGTTCAAGGTGCTGCAGCAGCAGGGCTACGACCTGCATCTGTACGGCAGTGCGCCGCTGTACAGCCCGGAATTCGACCGCACCGCCTTTGCCGACGTGCGCGACCAGCTGCACCAGGGCCCGCCGGACCTGGATTCGGCCGGGCGCGACCGCGCCATCGTCGCATCGCTGCAGAAGGACATCGAACAGAGCCAGGACGCGCAACGCCCGTGGTTCGGCTTCGTGTTCCTCGATTCCACCCACGCGCCGTACCACATGCCGGCCGGCTACCCGCCGGTAGCCATGCCGATGGCGGCCGACATCGACTTCCTCAAATTCGGCCCGGACCATGACCCGACGCCGGAGCTCAACCGCTACCACACCGCCGTGCACTACGCCGACAGCCTGGTCGGCGAGCTGCTTGACCAGCTGCGCGCGCAGGGCCTGGAGCAGGACACCATCGTGCTGGTCACCGGTGACCACGCCGAGGAATTCAACGACCTCAAGCTCAACTACTGGGGCCACAACGGCAACTTCTCCAACCACCAGCTGCAGGTGCCGTTCGTGCTGCGCTGGCCGGGCGAAGGCAGCGGCCACGACGCGCGCACCAGTTCCCACGAGGACTGGGTGCCGACGCTGATGCGGCATGCCCTGGGCTGCGAGAACGCGCTGGGCGATTTCAGCACCGGCCAGGACCTGCTGGCCGTGCCGCAGGGCCCGCGCTCGCTGGTGGTGGAGAGCTGGTCGCAGCGCGCGGTCCGCCACGGCGACGCGATCTACGTGTTCGACAAGTTCGGCAACGCCACCGCGCTGGACCAGAACTACCTGCCCCTTCCGCAGCAGGCGCCGGACCCGGCCAGCCTGCGTACCGCGTGGGATGCCCTTACCCGCTTCCGCAACCGTTGAATTACAGGACTGATTCGCGATGAACCGCCCGCTGCGCATTCTCCACACCGAAGCCGCCAAAGGAATGGGTGGCCAGGAGATCTACATCCTTCGCCACATGCAGGTGATGCGTGCACGCGGCCACGAGGTCGCGCTGCTGTGCCAGCCCGACGCGCGGCTGGCCACGCTGGCCCGCGATGATGGCTTCACCGTGCACACCCTGCGCATGGGCGGCATGGCGCGGCTGATGCGCGGCATCTGGTCGGTGTCGCGGCTGGTGCGCCGCGAGCGCTACGACGTGGTCAACACCACCAGCCGCCGCGACACGCTGATCGCCGCCGCCGGTGCGCGCCTGGGCCGAACGCCGCTGGTGGTGCGCTCGCGCCACCTGATGAGTCCGGTCAACTCGCTGCTGACCTACACCGGCCTGCCGCACCGGGTGATCACCGTGAGCCGCTTCGTGAAGCAGCTGCTGGCCGAGCGCGGCATCGCCAGCGACACCATCGGCATCGTGCCGCCCATCGCGGTACCGCCGCGCTGGACCGACATCCGCAAGGATGACCCGTGGCAGTGCCTGCAGGACGTCCGCGCCGAGGTCCGCGCCGAGCTCGGCTTCAGCGACGAGGACATCGTGGTCGGCTGCGTGGCGGTGCTGCGCGAGCCGAAGGGCCATGCCGACCTGCTGCGTGCGATCGCGCCGCTGTGCAAGGCCAACCCCCGCCTGCACCTGGTGGTGATCGGCAACGGCGAGGCCGTCATGCAGCGCCTGCTGGAGATGCGCGAGGAACATGGCCTGCAGCAGCAGGTGCACCTGCTCGGCTACCGCGACAGCGCCTGCCGGCTGATGACCGGCTTCGACATCTTCGCCCTCGCCTCGCACAAGGAGGCGGCCGGCACGGTGTTCCTCGAGGCCGCCTACGTGGCGGTGCCGATCGTCGCCACGCGGGTCGGCGGCGTGCCGGAAATGGTGGCCGAAGGCAGCAATGCCATCCTCACCCGGCTGGGCGACAATGGCGCGTTGACCGCCGCCCTGCGCCTGCTGGTGGATGATCCGCAGCGCAGGCAGATGATGGGCCGTGCCGGCTGGGACTGGATGCGCAATGCGCACGATTTCAGCCCCGCCGGGCATGGCGAAACCACCGAACACTATTACCACCAGTGGCTGAAGGAGCTGGGACATGGCTGATGCGCGAACCGTTCCGGTGCTGATGCACCATCACGTCAGCCCCTCGCCGGGGATGATCACCGTCTCGCCGGAGAACTTCGAGAGCCAGATCGCCTGGCTGGCCAACAACGGCTGGACCTCGCTGACCCTGGACCAGTACGCCGGCTTCCTGGCCGGCAAGCCCGTGCCGCGGCGGTCCATCGTCATCACCTTCGATGATGGCTACCTGGACAACTGGGTGTACGCGCACCCGATCCTGCAGAAGTACGGCATGCATGCGGTGGTGTTCGTGGTGACCGGCTGGATGGGCGAAGGCGAGGTGCGCCCGCATGCGGGTATCGCCGGTGCGACGCTGCCGGCGACGCCGGACCACCGTGGCTGCGAAGCGGCGATCTTCGAGAACGACCGCAGCGACGATGTGATGATGCGCTGGAGCGAGGCGCGCGCGGCGATCGAGTCGGGCACGTTCGAAGTGCATTGCCACACCCACACGCACACCCGCTGGCTGCGCCGCGACGACCTGGACCGCGCGCAGCGCCGGGCCGGCATCAGCCAGGACCTGGCGATCTCGCGGCAGGTACTGCAGGACAAGCTGGGCGAAGTGTCCGACACCCTGTGCTGGCCCTACGGCGATTTCGACCAGGACCACGTCGAGGTCGCGCGCGAGCACGGCTTCCGTTACCTGCACACCACCCACCCGTTCGGCCGCAACGTGGTCGGTGGCGACCCGGAACGCATCTACCGCTTTGCGATCCGCAACCGTCCGGCCAGCTGGCTGCGCAAGCGCATCGCGCAGAGCTACAACCCGCTGATCGCACCGTTCTTCAATGGCTTCAAGGCGCGCCAGAAGAAGATGGTGCCGGGGCCCTGAGCCGCCCAGGCCGTCACCCCATCGCTGCGCAAAAAAAAACGCCCCGGTCTCCCGGGGCGTTTTCAGTCTGGACCGGCGGCAGGTGGCTCAGGCAGAGGCTGCCGACTTCACTGCAGCGGACAGGCGATCCAGCGTGTCCTGCATCAGCGTGGCTTCGTCGGCCTCGACGGTGACGCGCACCACCGGCTCGGTGCCGGACGGACGCAGGAACGCGCGGCCACGGCCGGCCACGGCCTGCTGTGCGTCAGCCAATGCCGACTGCACGCTGTCGGCCTGCACCGTGGCCTTGGCCGAGACATCGCCCAGGCGCACGTTGACAGTCTTCTGCGGCACCTTGGCCAGCGGCTGCAGCGCCTGCCGCAGGCTCTGGCCAGTGCGGCGCAACGCCACCAGCACCTGCAGGGCGCTGACGATGCCATCGCCGGTGGTTGCCCGGTCCAGGCACAGCAGGTGGCCGGAGGCTTCGCCACCGAGCACGCCGCCGCCTTCGATCAGCGCCTGGTGGACATAGCGATCGCCCACGTTGCTGCGCACGAACGGAATCTGCAGTTCGCCCAGGGCCTTTTCCAGGCCGTAGTTGCTCATCAGCGTACCGACCACCGGGCCGCGCAGGCGGCCATCGGCCTGCCACGCACGGGCCAGGATGTAGAGCAGGTCGTCGCCGTCGACCGGGTTGCCCCGGTCGTCGGCCATCAGCACGCGGTCGCCGTCGCCGTCGAAGGCGATGCCGAGGTCGGCACCGGTCTCGCGCACCTTGGCGGCCAGGTTGTCGATGTGGGTCGAGCCCACGCCATCATTGATGTTGACGCCGTTCGGCTCGGCACCGATGCCGATCACTTCGGCACCCAGCTCACGGAACAGCAGCGGTGCGATCTGGTAGGTGGCACCGTGGGCGCAGTCGAGCACCAGGCGCACGCCACGCAGGTCGAAAGTGCGCGGCACGCTGGCCTTGCAGAATTCGATGTAGCGGCCGACCGCTTCGCGCGCACGCGCGGCCTTGCCCAGCTTTTCCGATTCGGCCGTCACGAACGGCACGTCCAGCGCGGCTTCCAGCGCCAGTTCGGTGGCATCGTCGAGCTTCTCGCCCTGGGCGGAGAAGAACTTGATGCCGTTGTCGTAGTGCGGGTTGTGCGAGGCACTGATGACGACGCCGGCATCCACGCCCAGGGTGCGGGTGAGGAAGGCCACCGCCGGGGTCGGCATCGGCCCCAGCAGCTGCACGTCGGCACCGGCGGCCACCAGGCCGGCTTCCAGTGCGGCTTCGAACATGTAGCCGGAAATGCGCGTGTCCTTGCCGATCACCACGATCGGGCGGCGGCCACCGGGGCCGCGCTGCTCGACCAGCACGCGGCCCAGCGCATTGCCCAGGCGCAGCACGAAGTCGGCCGAGATCGGGCTCTGCCCGACGCGGCCGCGGATGCCGTCAGTACCGAAGTACCTGCGGCCCGCCATCACGCCACCTCCGGCGCCGGCTGGCGGCCGAGCATGGCCAGCAGGTCGGACAGGCGGTCACGCATTTCACGGCGGTCACAGATCTGGTCGATGGCACCGTGCTCCAGCAGGAACTCGGAGCGCTGGAAGCCTTCAGGCAGCTTCTCGCGCACGGTCTGCTCGATCACGCGCGGGCCGGCGAAGCCGATCAGCGCCTGCGGCTCGGCGATGTTGATGTCACCCAGCATGGCGAACGAGGCCGACACGCCACCGGTGGTCGGATGGGTCAGCACCGAGATGTACGGCAGGCCGGCTTCGCGCAGCTTGCCCAGCGCAGCCGAGGTCTTGGCCATCTGCATCAGAGAGAACAGGCCTTCCTGCATGCGCGCGCCGCCACTGGCGGAGAAGCACACGTAGGGTGCACCGATCTCGACGGCGGTTTCAGCGGCCAGCGCGAAGCGCTCACCCACCACCGAACCCATCGAGCCGCCCATGAAGGCGAAATCGAAGGACGAGGCGACCAGCGGACGACCCTTGAGCAGACCACGCATGGCGATCAGCGCGTCGTACTCACCGGTGTTCTTCTGCGCGATCTTGATGCGCTCGCTGTACTTCTTCTGGTCCTTGAACTTCAGCAGGTCGGTCGGGCCCAGGCGGGCACCGATCTCGGTGGTGCTGTCGGCATCGAACAGGGCCGCCAGGCGCGCGCGGGCGCGGATCGCCATGTGGTGACCGCACTTCGGGCAGACCTCCAGGTTCTCTTCCAGCTCGGGGCGGTACAGCGCGCTGCCGCAGCTGCTGCACTTTTCCCACAGGCCCTCGGGGACGCTGCGCTTCTTGCTGGGGGTGTTGTCGGTGCGGATGCCAGACGGCATCAACTTGCTGAGCCAACTCATGCGGGAGGACACTTCCGTTCAGGGCGGCCCGAGGGCCGCAAAGGCGGACAGTCTAGCTCTGCTGCGCCCGCCCGTGCACCCCTTGCGGGGAACGAGCCGGCAGGAAAAAACCATGCTGGGATGTACGTTTAGCGTCGCCGGGCATGGCCCGGCGCCACCTTCAAGGCGTCCAGCGCGGCGGAGGTAGTGCCGGCCGCTGGCCGGCAACCCTTGGCGCACGCGTGGGTCAGGCGTCCAGCGCCTGCCGCAGCGGGGCCAGGAAGGCACCGGCACGCTGTGCGGCTTCGTCGGGCGAGGCGGCATCGGCCAAGGCCGCCACCAGGGCGCTGCCGACCACCACGCCATCGGCCTGGCGGGCCATGGCCGCGGCACTGGCCGCATCCTTGATGCCGAAGCCGGCCACCACCGGCACGCTGGCGCGTGCACGCAGGGCCTGCAGCCGTGCGCTGGCGGCATCGCTGTCCAGGCGCTCGGAGGCACCGGTGACGCCGGCGAAGCTGACGTAATACAGGTAACCGCGAGCCAGCGCGAGCAGTTTGTCCGCGCGGGCTTCGCTGGTGGTCGGCGAGGCCAGCAGGACCAGCGCCAGGCCGGCCGCATCGAAGGCCTGCTGGGCTTCACCTGCTTCTTCCGGCGGCAGGTCCACCAGCAGCACGCCGTCCACGCCGGCACCCACGGCAGCCTCGGCGAAGGCCGCATAGCCGTGGATCTCCACCGGGTTGAGGTAGCCCATCAGCACCACCGGAGTCTGCGCATCACGCTGGCGGAACTGCGCCACCGCCTGCAGCACGTAGCGGCTGCCGGCGCCGCGGCCCAGCGCGCGCTCGGAACTGCGCTGGATGGTCGGGCCATCGGCCATCGGATCGGAGAACGGCACGCCCAGTTCGATCACATCGGCACCGGCCTCGACCAGCGCATGCATGACCGGCACGGTGGCCTCCAGCGACGGGTCGCCAGCGGTGATGAAGGGGATCAGCGCCTTGCGCTGCTGCTCGCGCAGGCGCTGGAAACAGGCATCGAGTCGGGATACGGACATGTCAGGTACATCCTTCGATCAGGTCAACGGCGCCGCTGGCGCCCCAGTACATTCGGGAAACGGTGCCGTCGACGATCTCCACGCGGATCGCCAGGTCGGAACCGGGGTCCTGCCAGAGCAGGGTCTCGCCAGCCTCGGCATCTTCGCCATAAGGACGCGCGAGGGCGCCCCCTGGGAGCAGCTGCAGGGCCTGCGCACGCGGCATGTCCAGGCGCAGGCCGAACGGCCCGGGCTGCACCACCACCTGGCCCGAATCGTCGATGGGGGCCAGGTCGAAGCGCACCACGTCGC
>DOKO01000017.1:0-357 GCA_003510825.1 Stenotrophomonas sp. | reverse complement strand
GTCGAAGCGCACCACGTCGCCGTCCTGCACCATCATCGCCACGCCTTCGGGCAGCGTGCCGCGCTCGTAATACTCACAACGCCCGGCCGTGGCCTCGCCCAGCCCGGCCGAGTGCCACTGCGCCTCCCCCTCCAGCTCGCTGAAGGGCTGGCCGATCAGCACATCACCGGCATGGTCCAGCGCCACCGACACGACTGCCGGGGCGGTTTCGTCCTCGGCGCTGTCGGCGCGGGTGGCCGCCGGCGCATCCTCGATCGGGCGATGCGCGGCGTCATCATCATTGCTGGCCAGCTGGCGTGCCGGAGCGATCGCTGCGGGCGATGCCGGCGCGGGTGCCAGCACCGGCGGATCCGGCGG
>DOKO01000016.1:5860-6116 GCA_003510825.1 Stenotrophomonas sp. | reverse complement strand
CGATCTATGGCTGGCGAACAGCGCGCAGGCCTCGTGCAGCAGGCGCTCGATCTCCGCCGGGGCGTGCAGGCGCGCGCGGCACAGCTGCGCAGCCATCAACCCGGCCTGTTCCAGCGCGGTCTGCGGCGGCGTGCCATGGGCGATGTAGCGCGCCAGCGACTTGCGCTGCAGCGGCAGGAAGGTGGTGGTGAGCACCGGGTGCTGGAGTTCGGACATGCCTGGAACCGGAAAGGAACGCTGCGGCGCGCGCAGGGCG
>DOKO01000016.1:5443-5572 GCA_003510825.1 Stenotrophomonas sp. | reverse complement strand
CGCTGCGGCGCGCGCAGGGCGGTGATGCTCGGCTACCCGCCCGGCGCCGTCAAATCATGGCCGCCGGTTCACTCAAGCTGCGACAGCGGCAGCGCCTGGAAGCCCTTCACCGTGCGCAGCACGAAGCTG
>DOKO01000016.1:0-5136 GCA_003510825.1 Stenotrophomonas sp. | reverse complement strand
GAGAAGTGCTCCAGGTCGCGCACGTAGACGTGCAGCAGGTAATCCATGTCGCCGGTCAGGGCGTGGCAGGCCACCACCTCATCCCAGCCCTGCACGCTGTCCACGAAGTGGCCGATGGCCGCCTGGTCGTGCTTTTCCAGCTGCACGCGGACGAAAGCCTGCAGGCCCAAGCGCAGCTGGCGCGGCTCCAGGCGCGCGCCGTAACCGACGATCACCCCTTCGCTTTCCAGCCGCTGCAGGCGGCGCAGGCAGGCCGACGGCGACAGGTTCACCCGCGTCGCCAACTCCGCGTTGGTGGCGCGACCATCACGCTGGATCTCGGCCAACAGGCGTATATCCGTGCGATCGAACTGGACTTCTCCGGCCATTGCTGCCCCGCAACACGGTGAGTACGCAAGGATATTGCGCCACGAGGCCTGTTACGCGCAACTTTTGCAACCCTGTTGCGCGCGCCCTGCCCTAGCATCACCGGTATCCCTTCAAGGAGTGCCCCATGGACCTCGCCCAGCCCCGCCGCGTCGAACACCAGCAGACCGACAAGGGCTACGTGCCGGTGTACACCACGGCGCTCGTCGAGCAGCCGTGGGAGACCTATACCGCCGACGACCACGCCACCTGGAGCACGCTGTACCAGCGCCAGCGCGAACTGCTGGTCGGCCGCGCCTGCCAGGAGTTCTTGGACGCGCAGGACGAGATGGGCATGAACGCGCACATGATCCCGCGCTTCGACCAGCTCAACGAAGTGCTGGGCGCGGCCACCGGCTGGACCCTGGTGGGCGTGGAAGGCCTGCTGCCGGAGCTGGATTTCTTCGACCACCTGGCCAACCGCCGCTTCCCGGTGACCTGGTGGATCCGCCGCCCGGACCAGATCGACTACATCGCCGAACCGGACCTGTTCCATGACCTGTTCGGCCATGTGCCGCTGCTGATGAACCCGGTGTTCGCCGATTTCATGGAGGCCTACGGCCGCGGCGGCGTCAAAGCCCACGCGATCGGCCCGGACGCGCTGCAGAACCTGACCCGCCTGTACTGGTACACGGTGGAGTTCGGCCTTATCGACACCGCCGACGGCCTGCGCATCTACGGCGCCGGCATCGTCTCGTCCAAGGGCGAATCGCTGTACTCGCTGGAATCGGCCGCGCCCAACCGCATCGGCTTCGACCTGCAGCGGATCATGCGTACGAAGTACCGCATCGACACCTTCCAGAAGACCTACTTCGTCATCGACAGCTTCGAGCAGCTGATGCAGGCGACGTCGCCGGACTTCACCCCGATCTACGCCGCACTGGCCGACCAGGCGCACCTGCCGGCCGGTGACGTGCAGGCCGATGACCGTGTGTTCCAGGCCGGTACGGGTGAGGGTTGGGCGGACGGCGGCGACGTGTGAGGCCACCATCTGGCCGTTGGGGTCAGATCCCTTTCGCACGAAAGGGCTCTGACCCGAATGCTGCCGGCTGACCTTCAAAAGCCTCTGCCGCTTTTGAAGGTTATGACGGTCGCCCCGTGGCCTCCGCTATCCTCCACGGCATGACTGAAGAATTTGCCGCCCTGCGCGTCACCGACGTCGCCTTCAACGACGACTTCATCCTGCTGACCCTGGCCGATGGCCGCCGCACCCGCCAGCCACTGCGCTGGGCGCCCGCGCTGTTTGAAGCCACGGCCGAACAGCGCGCGCACTGGGTTGCCACCGCCAACGGCCTGGGCGTGAACTGGCCGGCGCTGCTGCCGCCGCGCGAGGCAGGCGTGGTCGATATCCCCAACCAGGTGTGGGATGACCGCTACGAGGCTGCGCTGGCGCGTCTGAAGGCAGCCGCGTGGACGCTGGATGCGCTGTCCGACGAAGACCAGCAGCTGGTGGCGCTGTGGCGCATGGAAGCGGACATCAACAACGGCGGCTTCATGCAGTTCCTGTGCAACTGGGGCGACCCGACCTGCCAGCTGGCGCTGCGTGCGCTGCAGGCGATGGGGGCGGTGCAGACCCACGCGATCCTGGCCGGCATGCGCGGGCTGCTGGACCGGCTGGAGGACGACCCGGCGATCAAACAGCTGCACGACCTGTACGGCGCGATGACCGAGGACGAGCAGGCCGCCCTGCACGCCTTCGACGAGGCCTATTTCGAGCGGCCGGAAGACCTTGCGCGGCTGGGGCTGCAGCATTTCGGCCCGGAGCCGTTGTAGAGCCAAGTCGAGCGTAGGCTCGACTCTACCAAGCGGCGCTGTTCTGTAGAGCCGAGCCCATGCTCGGCTGCGTTTCGATCAACGCGGGTACGCCAGCAGCACTACCAGGTCCTCCTCACCCACCTGCTGCAGCGCGTGCGTGCTGCCCGTGCGGGTCAGCAGCGCGTGGCCTGCGCGCACGTCGTGCTGCTTTCCATCCAGCACGTAACTGCCCTGCCCGCTCACGATGTAATAGATCTCATCCTTGTGCTGGGGGTGCAGGCCGATGCCGGCGCCCTTGTGCAGCACGCGCTTGCGCAGCACGAACGGCAGGTCCGTCGCATCGGCGAAGAACGGGTACGCGGTGGTCGGCCCGGCGCCGCCATGCGGGCCGGGCTGCATGCGTGCAACCGTGTCTTCATGCAGCACCTGCGAGGGTCGCTGCGCATCGGCGCCCTGCCCTGCGCCCATCACATCGCAGTCGATGTCACGCACCAGCGCTGGTTTCAGCGCCGGCAGCAGCGGCACCGCCTCGCGCAGCACCAGGCAGGCCACCGCATTGGCACCGGCCACGCTGAAATGAGTGCCGTCGGTCTTGTTCTGCTCGGGCACGAACAGGAAGTACGGCCGCGCACCCTGCTCGCCCAGCGCACGTATCCAGCGCGTGCTGCGGTCGTTGAGCTCGATCAGCGCGACGTGCTCGCGCGCCGCCAGCTGCTGCATCGCCAGGGTGTAGCGCGCGTGCGTATCCAGCAGTGATCCGAAGTCGTACAGCAGCCGCGCCACCGGCGTGACCAGCACAGGCGTGGCGCCCTTGTCGCGCGCCACCTGCACATAGCGCATCAGCAAACGCGGGTAGTCGCTGTCCGGATCGGTATAACGCGTGCGGTCTTCGAACTTCGCATCGTTGTGGCCGAACTGGATCAACAACACGTCGCCGCGGCGCAGCTCGCTGGCGATCGCCTCCAGGCGGCCTTCGTCGATGAAGCTGCGCGTGCTGCGCCCGCCTCTGGCGTGGTTGCGTACCTCGAAGCGCGTCGGGTCCAGGTAGCTCTGCAGCGCCTGGCCCCAGCCCGCTTGCGGCGCGCGTTCCGGCCCGTATTCGGCGGCGGTGGAATCGCCCGCGATGAACAGACGCACCGGCGCCGCCTGCGCGGTGGTGCACGAGAGCAGCAACAGCAGCAACAGTCTTCGCATCGCGGCACTCCTGTAGAGCCGAGCCATGCTCGGCTGTTCTTCGATCAGAGCGCGACAGCCGAGCATGGGCTCGGCTCTACAGACCGGTGCGCCTCAGCGCGCCAGCCAGCCACCATCGACCGGCAGCACAGCGCCGTTGATGTAATCCGACGCCGACGACGCCAGGAACACCGCCGCACCGGCCAGGTCTTCCGGATTGCCCCAGCGGCCTGCCGGAATGCGCTCGAGGATCGCCTTGTTGCGGTCCGCATCGGCACGCAGGGCGGCCGTATTGTCGGTGGCCATGTAGCCCGGTGCGATGGCGTTGATGTTCACGCCCTTGCCTGCCCACTCGTTGGCCAGCAGGCGGGTGATGCCGGCGATGCCGCTCTTGCTGGCGGTGTACGACGGCACGCGGACGCCGCCCTGGAAGGACAGCATCGAGGCGATGTTGATGATCTTGCCGTGGCCCTGTTCGATGAAGTGGCGGCCGGCGGCCTGCGAGATGAAGAACGCAGACTTGATGTTGACATTCATCACGTCGTCCCAGTCCTGCTCGCTGAAGTCCACCGCATCGGCGCGGCGGATCAGGCCGGCGTTGTTGACCAGGATGTCGAGCCCGCCCAGGCCTTCGATGGTTTCGCGTACCACGCGCGCCACCGGCTCGATGCTGATCAGGTTGGCTTCGATGGCCAGGCAGCGGCGGCCCAGCGCGGTGATCTTTTCGATGGTTTCGGTGGGCGGGGCGATGCCGGCCACGGCGACGTCGGCGCCAGCGGCAGCCAGTGCCACGGCGATGCCCTGGCCCAGGCCGGTATTACCACCGGTTACCAGAGCGACTTTGCCTTCCAGGCTGAAGGGATTGGCCATTGCGTATGCGTTCCTTGGTAGAGGCGAGCGGGGAGTGCGGCGACGGCCGCCGGCACACAGTGCGCGGCGGCCGGGCAGGGCTTACTTGAGCTGGCAGATGTCCAGCACGTGCATGTCGGTGTAATCCAGGTTCTCGCCGCCCATCGCCCAGATGAAGGCGTAGTTGCTGGTACCGGCACCCATGTGGATCGACCACGGCGGCGACACCACCGCTTCGTTGTTCTGCATGACGATGTGGCGCTGCGCGTCCGGTTCGCCCATGAAGTGGTAGACGCGATCGTTGGCGCCGAGGTCGAAGTAGAAATAGACCTCGCTGCGGCGGTCGTGCAGGTGCGGCGGCATGGTGTTCCAGACGCTGCCCGGCTTCAGCACGGTCAGGCCCAGCAGCAGCTGCGAGGACTGGCAGGTGGCCGGCACGATGTACTGGTAGATGGTGCGCTCGTTGCTGGTTTCCAGCGCGCCGCGATCCAGCGCCACGGCATCCTTGATCGACAACTGCTTGGTTTCGAAGCGCGCGTGGGCCGGGGTCGAGGCCAGGTAGAACTGCGCCGGGTTGGCGGCGTCCTGCGAAGCGAACACGACGTCCTTGCTGCCCATCGCCACGTACAGGCCGTCCTTCGGCCCCAGCGTGTAGACGGTGCCGTCGACGGTGACCGTACCGGCGCCGCTGCCGACGTTGATCACGCCCAGCTCGCGGCGCTCCAGGAACGGATGACCGGCGGCCGAGGCCGGTTCGGTCTGCGCCGGCAGGGCCAGCGGGGCATCGACCGGGGCCGCGCCGCCGAGCACGAAGCGCTCGTAGTGGGTGTACTTCAGGGTCACCTGGCCGGCATTGAACAGGCCGTCGAGCAGGTACAGCTCGCGCAGCTGGTCGTTGCTGGCGCCCTTGATGGCGTCGGGATGGGTGGCGTAGTGGGTCTTGCAGTACATGGC
>DOKO01000131.1 GCA_003510825.1 Stenotrophomonas sp. | reverse complement strand
GCGCGCCGCCCGCGCGACATGGCCGCGCGCTATGGCGGCGACGAGTTCGCACTGGTGCTGCCGGACACGCCGGCCGACGGTGCACGCCTGGTGGTGGAAGACCTGATCGCCAGCGTGCGCGCATTGCCGCCTCCGGGCGACGGCAGCGGCGCGGGCATCAGCCTCACCATCGGCGTGTACACCCGCGTGCCCGACGGCAGCCTGCACCCCCATCATTTTGTTGAAGGCGCCGATGCCGCTCTGTACCGCGCCAAGGACAACGGCCGCGACGGCTATGCCATGAGTGGCGACCCGTAACGCACGCGGGCCGGGTTTCCGGGATCCGGGTATGTTGGATCCTGCGGGCCGGGGTTCAACATACGCATGCGAATGGTTAGACTCGAGTCCTCGCCCCCGCGCCCCGTCCGCACATGAAAGCCAGCACGTTCCGCCTTGGTATCAACCTGTGGCCGCCGTTCCTGTTCACCGGCATCCATGTCACCCGCATCACCCCGGACTACCGGCAGATCGAGGTGGAGCTGCGGATGCGCCCCTGGAACCGCAACTACGTCGGCACCCATTTCGGCGGCAGCCTGTTCGCGATGACCGATCCGTTCTGGATGCTCGGCCTGATGCATACGCTGGGCCGCGACTACTACGTGTGGGACCGCGCCGGCGCCATCGACTTCCTCAAGCCCGGGCGCGGCACCGTGCGCACCGCCTTCCATATCGACGAGGCGGTGCTGGATGAGCTGCGCGCCGAGGCCGCCAACGGCGAAAAGGTCCTGCGCTGGTTCAGCAACGACGTGGTCGATGCCTCCGGCGAAGTCGTCGCCCGCGTGCGCAAGCAGGTCTACGTGCGCCTGAAGCCACAGGCGCGCGGCAGCGCCGCCTGACCTACAACGGCACCGACAACATCGCATCATCCTTGCCGCCTGCATCACGCGCGCGGCGCGGCACCTGCAGGCGCGTGCCATCGGCCGACAGCACCGGCACGCGCGTGGATGAGCGCCATTGCGCCGGCAGGCGCTGCAGGGCCTGCTGCGGCCCCTCCGGCTGCTGTCGAAGCCAGCGCTGTGCACCCAGCAGGCGCAGCAGGGCCGCCACGTCCTGGCTGCGTGCGGCGTAATCCTGGTAGGCCGGGCCGGAGATGTCACTCAGCGTGCAGCCCACGAAGTTGGCCAGGCAGCGCATATCCCAATCCGAGCCCGCAACCACCTCGACCGGCCGGTCGGCCTGCAGCGCAACCTCCGAGCCTGGACCACAGGCCCAGCCGAAGTTGGCGGCGAAGCGGCCCAGAGTGTGCTCTCGATCCATCACCAGCACGGTGCCGGTCTGCTGCAGCGATGCATCAATGGCGGCCCGGCTCATCGCGAACTCGCCCTGCATCGGCCGGCACAGGCTCTGCCCGGCGGCTTCCATCGGCTGCAGCGCGCCTTCGCAGGCTGCCGGCAACACCTGGTCCGGCGGCAGTTCCGCCAGCATCTCCGCCAGCAGGTGCACGTTGGCGCGCACCATCGCGGCGCCGATCATGCTGTCGATGAGGGTATTGCCACCGCGCATCAGGCGCCGGCCCAGCTGCACCGAACGGCAGCTGCCGGCCAGCGCCGCAGGAACATCGCCCTGCACGAAGGCCAGCGCATGCACGCCGCTGCCATCCATCAGCATCTGGTAGCGCGGCATCGGGAACAGTCCGGTGGCGCCGTCGGCCTGGAACGGGCTGTCGAAGCGCTCTGCATCGGCCAGCGCGTCCAGGCGTTCATGCAGGCCCTCATGCCCTGCATGGGCGGCACGGAACTGCGCGGTATCGGCGCGCACCCTGGCCAGGCAGCTCTCGCCGGTGGACCGGCAATAGCCGTGGTTGTCGACCTTCACTGCCGGTTGCGTGGCCGCCAGCGCGGAATCGATGACATCCGGCGTGGAGCGCGACTGCCAGCGCCTGGCATCCTGGGCCAGCGCAGCCTCGCGCTGGGCAGGCTCCAGGCCGTCGAAGGGCAGCGTCCACAGCAGCGCGAACCCGTTCCTGCCCGGCGCCTGCCGGACGTCTTCCAGCAGGCGTACCTGCTCACGCTGGGCGGCCGGCAGCGGCCACAACCGCGACAACGTCCACAGCAGCACCGCCAGCACCAGCAGCCCGAGCAGGGCCCAGCCCACTCCGCGCAGAATCCTCAACACAGCATCCCTTCCCTGTCCGGCTCCCGCCCCTGGGTTCCAGCGTAATCCAGCGCCGCCGGCCGCTACAATGCGCACATGTCGCTCGAAGCCCCCGCCCTGGTCCCCCGTCCTTCCCTGCAGCGCCTGTTCCTGACCGGCCTGCTGACCCTGCTGCCGATCTGGCTGACCTGGGTCGTGGTGAAGTTTGTCTTCGTGTTGCTGTCGGGTATTTCCAGCCCGCTGGTGGTGCCGCTGTCCGAGCAGATCGCGACCAGCTTCCCGCACTACCTGGGCTGGGTCCATGCCGAGTGGATCCAGGACACCATCGCCCTGCTGGCCACCCTGCTGGTCATCCTGGCGGTCGGCGTGGCCAGCCGTCGCGTGGTCGGCCAGCGCCTGCTGCGCTGGGTCGGCGCCATCATCAAGCGCATTCCGCTGGCCAGCATCATCTACGACAGCGCCAAGAAGCTGCTGGACATGCTGCAGACCGAACCGGGCAGCACCCAGCGCGTGGTCCTCATCGATTTCCCGCACCGTGACATGAAGTCGGTCGGCCTGGTCACCCGGGTCATCAAGGAACAGGGCACCGACCGCGAACTGGCGGCGGTGTACGTGCCGACCACCCCCAACCCGACCTCGGGCTACCTGGAAATCGTGCCGGTGGAACTGCTCACCCCGACCGACTGGACCGTGGACCAGGCAATGAGCTTCATCATTTCCGGCGGTGCCGTGGCCCCGGCCAGCGTGCCGTTCACCCGCGCCGGCGAACGCCCGGAGTGAGCAGCAGGCCCAGCGACGCGCCCTACGCGCGCCCCCTGCAGGACCGTGCGGTCCTGCTGTTCATCATCCTGGCCACGTTCTTCTGCGGCAACGCCGTGCTGGCCGAGCTGATCGGGGTCAAGATCTTCGCACTGGAAGACACGCTGGGCATCGATGCGCTGAACTGGAACCTGTTCGGCCAGACCGGCTCGTTGAGCTTCACCGCCGGCACGCTGCTGTGGCCGGTGGTATTCATCATGACCGACACCATCAACGAGTTCTTCGGCAAGCGCGGCGTGCGCTTCATCTCGTGGCTGGCGGTGGTGCTGATCGCCTACGGCTTCCTGTTCGCGTTCGCGGCGATCTCGCTGGCCCCGGCCAGCTGGTGGGTCACCTCGATGGATGCGCACGGCGTACCGGATTACCAGGCGGCGTTCGCTGCGGTGTTCGGCCAGGGCATGTGGACCATTGCCGGTTCGCTGGTGGCCTTCCTGGTCGGCCAGTTGATCGACGTGGCGGTGTTCCATCGCATCCGCCAGGCCACCGGCGAGCGCCATGTGTGGCTGCGCGCCACCGGCTCGACCGCCGTCTCGCAGCTGGTGGACAGCTTCGTGGTGATCTGGATCGCCTTCGTGCTGGGCCCGCAGAAATGGCCGACCTCGCTGTTCCTGGCCGTCAGCAGCGTCAACTACGTCTACAAGATGGGCTTTGCGATCGCCCTGATTCCGTTGCTGTACCTGATGCGACGCGCGATCACGCGTTATCTGGGCGAACAACGTGCCGCGCAGCTGCGCGCTGCCGCTGCGGCTGACTGAAGCCCCAGCGACGGCAAGCTGACTGCGCCTTCACGCTGGCCGTACGCGCGCGGATCGTGCAAGCTCCACGGTCTGTGTTCCACGGAAGCTCCTGATGCCGTATCCCACCCGCGCCCTGGCCGCCGCCATCGCCGCGTTGTTCCTGTTCAGTGCCGTGCCGTCGGCAGAGGCAGCGAAGAAGAAGGCCAGCCGCCCCGCCGCCGCGCAGACCCGGCAGGCCGCCAAGCCGAAGGCCAAGCCCGCACGCGCCA
>DOKO01000128.1:1682-2609 GCA_003510825.1 Stenotrophomonas sp. | reverse complement strand
TTGAAGTGGTCCAGGTCGAACACCACGCAGGCCCAGGATTCGGTTTCCAGCTGCTCCAGCCGGTGCAGGTAGCGGCGGTTATGGCACAGGGTCAGCGGGTCGCGCTGGGACAGTTCGCGCAGACGCTCTTCCTGCTGCCGCAACGCGGTGACGTCCTGCGCGTGGCCGAGCACGAAGGGTGGGTGTGCCTCGCTGTCTAGGACGTTGTTGTAGGCCCAGTAGCGGCGGCTGCCATCGGCGGCGATCAGTTCGATCACGCCGGCATCGGTGTGGTTGCTCTCGATCCGCGCCAGGTAGGCCTTGAAGGCATCGCGCTTGTCCGCAGGCATCAGGTCGCAGAGGCTGCGGCCGACCATCTGGCTCTCGGGGAACCCCAGCGACTGCACCGCCGCCGGGTTCACCGAGGTGACGGTCCCGTCGAGGGTGTGCGTGCAGATCAGGCCCAGGCTGTAGTGGAACAGGCGCCGGTAGCGCACTTCGCTGGCCTCCAGTGCGTCCAGCACCGCGCGTTCCTCGGTGATGTCCTGGATGGCCCCGACCAGGCGTGGTCGCCCCTCGACCTGCTGGCGGCTGCCGACCACGCGCGTCCAGATCGCGCGGCCATCGCCGGTGGTCATCGGCAGCTGCACCTCCCATGGCGTGCCGGCATCGATGCAGCGCTGTACCGAGGCCTGGATGATGGCGCGGCTGTCCTCGCGATAGAACGAAAGGGCGCTGTCGAGGGTCGGCTGGTAGCTGGCGCGTACGCCGTGGATCTGCTTGGTTTCGCGGGTCCAGCGCACCTCGTTGCTGGTCAGGTCCAGTTCCCAGCCACCGACCTTGGCGGCGGTGTTGGTGCGTTCGAGGAAATCCTCGCTGCGCTTGAGGTCGCTGTGCAGGTGCTGCGCCTGTTCGACTTTCTGCAGCAGCGTGGCGCGCTGTTCCAGC
>DOKO01000128.1:1110-1469 GCA_003510825.1 Stenotrophomonas sp. | reverse complement strand
CCTGGGTGGTGACCCGGCCCAGATGCACCATCAGTTCGCGCTGCGAGGGCGAAAGGACGCCGGGCATGGTGTCGAGCAGGCACAGCGTGCCGATGCGCGCGCCATGCGCGGTGCCGAGCGGGATGCCGGCGTAATGGCGGATGCGCGGCCCGCCGGTGACCAGCGGGTTGCTGGCGAACAGCGGATCCTGGCGCGCGTCGGGGATCTCCATCAGTGCATCGCGCTCGATGGCGTGCGTGCAGAAGGAGATATCGCGCGGCGTTTCGCTGGTGTCCGGCAGGCCGATGTTGGCCTTGAACCATTGCCGGTGCTCGGCAACGATGGAAATCAACCCCATCGGCATGCCGGTGGCGGCCTGG
>DOKO01000128.1:466-906 GCA_003510825.1 Stenotrophomonas sp. | reverse complement strand
GGCATGCCGGTGGCGGCCTGGGCGGCGGCGACGATCGCATCGAAGACGGGTTCGGCCGGAGTGTCGAGCACTCCCAGGCGGTCGATCTCGCAAAGTCGGAAAGCTTCATCCATAACTGGCGCGCTGGCTTCTGCAGGGAAGGGCGGGGCAGGCCCCACGCTAGTGGGGTAATTGTTAGCATTCCGCGTTCCCGGGTGATGCCCGCGTGAGGTCGGCCGAGGGCGTCTCAGGTGTGTTTCTTCAGGGCGGCCTGCCGTGCTGCGAAGACTTCCGGGGTCTGCGGCTTGACGAACAATGCCACCAGTTCGGGAAATTCGTCCTTGACCGCCGTCTCGATACGGGTGATGCAGGCTTCGATCTGCGGTGTCCGGCGGTCGTCCTCGAACTCGGCACTGAGCATGGCGACCACCTGTTCCGGGCCCATCTGCATGGTGGTCACG
>DOKO01000128.1:0-199 GCA_003510825.1 Stenotrophomonas sp. | reverse complement strand
GGTGGTCACGCCATTGGCACGCAGCAGGTCGGGATCGGTCACCGCCACCGCCATGATCCGCTGTGCCACCGCCGGGTGCGCCGGTTCACCCACCAGCAGGCCCTTGGTTTCGCGGGCCAGCAGGAAGGCGGTCACCGCGAGCACGGCGGCGATGCACAGGGAGGCCACCCCGTCGAGCACGGGCATGTCCAGCAGCTGC
>DOKO01000130.1 GCA_003510825.1 Stenotrophomonas sp. | reverse complement strand
GGCGTGGAGGTGCTGCTGCAGCATGGCCGCAAGGTGCTGTCCTGGCGCCGGCGGCGTATGTGGGGCGTACTGCTGGAATATGCGCTGAGCCTGGCGTGGGCCTACACCATGCTGGTCATCGTGCTGCTGTGGCTGCTGGGCAAGGTGATGCCGCTGCCGCGCGCCCTGTACGTGGATACCCTGCTGCCACGCTGGCATGGCGTGGTGCTGGCCCTGGTGTGCCTGCTGCAGTTCGGTACCAGCCTGCTGATCGAACGCCGCTACGAACGCGGCCTGGCGCGCCAGTTCTACTGGGTCATCTGGTACCCGCTCGCGTTCTGGACCATTGGCATGGCCGCCGCGGTGGTGGCCCTGCCGCGCACGCTGCTTTCCTGGCGGCAACAACGCCGCGCACGCTGGATCAGCCCGGATCGAGGGGTTTCATGACGCCACCACCTGTCATCGTCCGTCCCGAGCGGTTGGGACGCCAGAAACGATTCCTGCAGCGCGCAGCCACCCTGCTGGCCTGGTCGGCCTACGCCTGGCTGTGGGTGCCGCTGGTGACCCTGGTTGCCTGGGTGCTCGGCATCCACGCCGGCTGGGAACGCCTGTACCTGCAGCGCAACGCCGTCGACCCCTTCATCCTGGCAGCGCTGCCGATCATCGCCCTGCTGTGCGGGCTGCTGCTGATCGGCTGGGCCGAGTACAACCGTGCGCGGTTTGCCGATGCCGACCGCCGCCTGCGTCGTTCCGACGTGGCCGACGCGGCGGTGCAGGCCCGGCTGCAGGCGCCGCCGCAGGTCATGCAGACCCTGCGCCGGCACCGGGTGGTGACCGTGCGCATGGATGAGCAGGCCCGGCCGGTCAGCGCCTGGCGGTCGCAGCGCACGCTCTAGGGCAGGTGCCGCGTCGCCTGCGCTGCTCTACACTCGGGCCACATCCAGGAGAAACGCCATGCCCCTGCGTCTGCTGCGCCCGCTGTGTGTCGCCCTCGTTCTGTGCACCGTTGCGTTGCCGGCCCTGGCCCAGCGCGTTGTCGATGGTGATCTGCAGCAGCAGATGAGCCCGCAGGAGTTCAAGGCCGCCGGCCTGGACAAGCTCAGCGCCACCGAACTGGCCACGCTCAACCGCTGGCTGCAGGGCAAGGTCGAAGCAGCCACCACCGAGGCCGTGGCCGCCGTGCGCGAAGAAGCGCGCGAGGAAGGCCGCCAGGAAGTGATCGTCAAGAACCGCGGCTTCTTCGATTTCGGCAGCAAGGAGCCGATCACCGGCGTGCTGGAGGGCGAGTTCCGCGGCTTCGGCAAGGGCCGCATCTATACCCTGGACAATGGCCAGGCCTGGGAACAGACCGATGCCACCACCCTGGCCGGCGTCCGCAAGACGTCGCCGAAGGTCAGCATGAACCCCGGTCTGCTGGGCGTCTGGTACATGAAGGTGGAAGGCGTGAACACCCAGGCGAAGGTCCGCCGCACCAAATAACGTTTCGACCCACCCGATGACGCCGGGCATCGCCCGGCGCCATCGCGTTACAGGTGGCGCAGCGCGGTCACCCGCTGTGCCAGTTTCTTCGCCGAGATGCCGGTGCGCGCACCCAGCTCCTGCGCGAACAGCGAGACCCGCAGTTCCTCCAGGTCCCAGCGCAGCGCCTGCCACTGCGGACGCTCGCGCAGGCCCTGCGCATCCCCTTCGCGCAGCGCATCCAGGAACGGCGTCAGTTCCAACATGCGCGCCTGGTCGCGCGGTGGATCGCGCTTGGCGCGTTCAGTACGCAGGATCATCGCCTTCAGATAGCGCGGATACTGCGCCAGCGCATCGGCCGGGGTATCGCGCAGGAACCCCGGATGGATCAGGCCGACCAGCTGCGCCTCCATGTCATCCAGGTTGCCGCGCGCCCAGCCCATCAGCGGCGCTTCCAGCAGCGGCTTCAGTTCGGCCACCAGCGCCAGGATGGTCTCGGCCAGCTTCAGCCGCGACATCGCTTCGCCGAACAGCGCCTTGGCCGCATGGTCGCGACGCTGCTCGAAGGCCGCTGCATCGCGGACGTCTTCCAGGCCCTCGGCCAGCACCGCGTTCATCGCCGCATCGACCAGGTCGCCACGCAGGCGCTCCTGCGATTCGATGGCCGCGTACAGCAGGCCGGTTTTGGGTGCGACCGGCAGCTGCTTGCGTGCCTGCTTCACCTTCTCCGCCAAGGCGATCTCCAGCAGACGGCGCACGCCCAGCGGATGGGCCTCCTGCGCCTGCTGCCGGTCGGCGAAGATGCGCAGCGCCACGCTGTCACCTTCGTCCAGCAGTGCCGGGTAGGCCGGCACGCCGGCTTCGCCAGGCACCTGCAGCGGAATCGGCGTGGCCGGGAACGTGCGCAGCCCGTCGGCCGCCATCTCGCGGCCGGCACGCGCGGCGAACGCATCACCGGCACGGCCACCGAACTTCGCACGCAACGCATCGAGGTCACGCGAGGTCGCCAGCACCTTGCCGTGCTCGTCGCGCAGGCGCAGGTTCATGTGCAGGTGCGGCTCGATCGAACCCGGCTCAAAATCGAGCGCCGTCACCGTTGCACCGGTCGCGCGTGACAGGAAGCGCGCCAGTTCACCGGTGATGGCATCGGCGCTGGGCTGCGGGAACGCCTCGAAGAAGGCGCGGCCGAAGTCCGGTGCCGGCACGTAGTTGCGGCGCATCGCCTTGGGCAGGCTGCGGATCAGCGCCGAGGCCTTGTCGGCCACGAAGCCCGGCGCCAGCCAGCCCAGCTGCACCGGGTCCAATGCGTTCAGCAGGTGCAGCGGCACGTCCAGGGTCACGCCGTCATCGTCGGCACCCGGCTCGAAGCGGTAATGCAGCGGCAGCCGCGCCTGGCCCAGCGGCAGGTACTTGGGGTAACGCTCCTGCTCGCTGCCCTCACCCGGCAGCAGGTCGACCAGCGACCAGTGCAGGGTCCTGCGCTGTTCCGGCGGCAGCGCCTTCCACCAGGTGTCCAGGCCGGCGGCCGAATGGATCTGCGGCGGTACGCGGTCCAGGTACCAGCGCGCCTGCCAGTCCTCGTCGGCGACGATGCCGGCACGGCGCAGCTTGGCCTCTTCCTCGCGGGCCAGTTCCAGCACCTTCTGGTTGTCGGCCACGAAGCTGGCGCGGGTATTGATCACGCCGGTCACCAGGGCCTGGCGCACGAAGATGTCATGCGCCTCGCCGGGTTCGATGCGGCCGTAGTGCACCGGCTTCTTCGGTGCCAGCACCAGGCCGAACAGGCTGATCTGCTCGGAGGCCAGCACCTGGCCCTGCGCGCGCGACCAGTGCGGGTCGAAGTGCTTGCGCAGCAGCAGGTGCGGCAGCTCGGCAATCACCCAGTCCGGCTCGATCGCGGCCAGGGTCATGCCCCAGACCTTCTGCGTGTCCAGCAGGTTGGCCACCAGCAGCCACGGCGGCGGACGCTTGGACAGCGCCGAGCCCGGGAACGGCAGGAAGCGGCGCTGGCG
>DOKO01000129.1 GCA_003510825.1 Stenotrophomonas sp. | reverse complement strand
CGTGAAAGCAGCCGAGCGTGGGCTCGGCTCTACAGGTGGTGCGCCATGTGTGGATGATCGGTGCCGTCGTGGATGGGGTCAGAGCCCTTGCGCTGCGCGCAAAGGATCCGACCCCGGTAGCGCCGGGCCATGCCCGGCGGGTGGATCCACGCCACGCGTGCGCGTTCTCAGTAGATCCACGCCATGCGTGGATGGTGCTACAGCACCAGCAACCGACCCGGGGCATGGGCCAACGGCCAATGCCCCTGTTCGTACAGCGCGATCACCGGCTCCCAGTGCGCCGGCAGGCCGAGATGTACCTCCAGCAACCGCTGCCGCCCCGCAAACATCGCCGCATCGCGTGCCACCAGGTGCAGGTCGTGCGCGCCGCAGCGCAGGGCGGGAAGATCGAGGGCGGATGACATCCGCATCAACGACCGGTTGAGTTCACGGCGATGCTCGGCCAGTTCGGGCGGCTGCGGCAGCGCGCCGTGGAATGGATCCGGATCGCCCAGCGTCGTCGGCATCCACTCGAAGGCATCGGCATCAATGGCCTGCAATGCTTGCGCCAGGGATGCTGCGGGAACCACGTCTGAGGTTGCCGGCAATGCTTCACCCAGACGGGAAAAGAAGCGGATTCCGGTGATCCGCTGCAGCAGGTCGGTAGCTTCCATGCAGGCGATTGTAGGCCGGTAGCGCCGGGCCATGCCCGGCGGGTGGATCTGGATGGGGTCAGAGCCCCTGCGCATTGCGCAAGGGATCCGACCCCGGCCGCGCGGGCCATGCCTGGCGGGTGGATCTGGATGGGGTCAGAGCCCTTGCGCTGCGCGCGAGGGATCCGACCCCGGCTGTCGGGTTACAGCACCGCCACCACCAGGCCGAGAACCGGCAGCGCGATGGCCAACGGTGCGATCCACGCCTGCCGGTACGGATACAGGCCAAAGGCCAGCGGCACGCCAGCCAGGGTCAACGCACCCAGCCACAGCACCGGGCCCATCGCCCAGCCATGGTCGACCACGCACAGCGCGAACGCGACCGTCAGCAGCGCCCAGCCCAGCACGCGCCACTGCGTGCGCCGTGCCGGCGTCGCGGCGGCCTTGCCGTGCAGGTCCTGCTGGTGCTTTTCCATCGCCAGCGACAGCGCGGTGAACGCGGAGAACGACAGGGTCAGGGCCAGCAGCATCATGCGCTGGCCTCCGCTTCGGCCGTCGCAGGCGCAGCCGGTGCCTTGGCGGCTGCAGCAGCCGCTGCGCGCTTCTTCTTTTCAGCCGCGCTCAGCGGCGGCGTCCAGCGCTGCATGCGCCAGCCGCACATCGCCAGCATCGCACCGAAGGCAAGCATCGACAGATCGAAGCCGGCCAGCACCCAGTCGCCGCTGAGCAGGGTCACGCCCAGGTGCGCGTGGGTGGTCAGGGCATTGATCACCGGCACCAGCGCGAAGGCGGCCGCGCCGATGTACAGCTGCCACGCCCACATCATCCGCTTGGGCCAGATGAAGGCGGCCAGCAGGGCCGCGCCCCAGGCGTAGAAGAACACGTTGGCCTCGGCGTTGGAGCGCTCGGCCATCTCCAGCGGCAGCAGGCGATTGCCCCAGAAGTAGGCGGCGAACGCGATCGGCAGGCCGGCCACGGCGCCGATGTTCAGCGCATCGACCAGGCGCAGGCCGAAGCCGATGCGCCCGCTCTTGGCATGCTTGGGCCGTTCCTTCACCGCCCACAGCACCACGCCGCTGGCCACCATCAGGCAGCCGATCAGGCCGGACAGGAAGAACAACGCGCGCAGGCCCCAATCAGCGAAGCGGGCCAGGTGCAGGCCATACATCACGCCACGGGTGGCGGTTGCGCCGCCGGAAGGCGGGCTCTCCTGCAGCAGGGCACCGCTGACCATGTCATAGCGCAGCGCCGGGGTATCGGTGGACAGCCGCTTGCCGTCGCGCTGGCGGATGTCGATGACCGCGTTGGCGGCACCCGGGTTGGTCACGGTGAAGCCCGCCACTTCCACGCCCTTCCAGTGTGCGCGCGCGCTGTCCAGCAGCTGCGCGATCGGCAGCGGCGCCGCGCGGCCCTCGGCCGGTGCGCTCACCTCGGGCATGCCACCGAAGGCTTCGGCGAAGAACTTGTCCTCGTCCTGCGGGTAGGCCACTTTCACGCCCCACGGCAGGTACATGATCATCAGGGTGACGATGCCGGTGTAGGTGATCATCGCGTGGTAGGGCAGGGCCATCACCGCGCTGACGTTGTGGAAATCCAGCCACGACCGCAGGCCCTTGTCCTTGCGGAAGGTGAAGAAGTCCTTGAAGATTTTCTTGTGGGTGATGACGCCGGTGATGATCGCCACCAGCATGAACATCGCGCAGAAGCCCACCAGGTAGCGCGCCCAGTACACCGGGATGTAGTGCAGGTCGAAATGCAGCCGGTAGAAGAAATCACCACCGCGGGTGTCGCGCGCCTTCAGTTCGCCGCCGGTGTTGGGGTCCAGCGTTGCATCGCCGAAGGCACCGCGACGGCCCTTGGACGGATCGGCCTGGTCGGCGGGCACGCGCCAGAAGGTGCTCATGGCTGGGTTGCGCGGCTGCGGCAGCGTCACGTACCACATCTCGGCGTTGCCGGCCTTGTCCTGCAGGAAGTCGATGGCGCGCTGCGCGGCCACGTCGGTGCTGACCTTGGCGCTGGGCAGCTCCGGGCGCATCCAGCGGCTGATCTCCTCGCGGTAGTAGCTGGCGGTGCCGGCCATGAAGATCAGCAGCAGCAGCCAGCCGACCAGCAGGCCGGTCCAGGTGTGCAGCCAGGCCATCGACTGGCGGAATCCGTTCTTCATGCCCAGGCCCCCAGCAGGCCCGACGCGGCGGCCAGCAGCAGGGTGGGGCCAAGGATGCCGACCCAGGCGCGCAGTGCGCTGCGCGTAGCAAAGGCCCACAGCGCGGCGCAGGCGGCCACCACGATGGCCAGCAGCATGCCGGTCAGCACGGCCTGGCCACGCGCGGCGGGCAGCGCCACGGCGCAGAACACGCTGGTCATCGAGGCCAGCGCGTAGCCGCCGAAGATCGCGGCCAGGGAACGGGACAGCACTCCCCAGCGTTCGCTGGCGAAGAAGGTGCTGAGGCGGGAGCTGGCAAGTTCGGGCGAGCGGTCCACGGCGGTCCTGCAGGTTCGTTGGAAGAAAGGCCGGCGCACCGAAGCGCGCCGGGGTTGGCCATCCGTGGCCGGGCGCCGGTCGCAGAACCGGCGCCATCCATCAGGGCATCAGAGCTTCCAGCGCAGGGTCATGGTGACGTTGCGCGGTTCACCCCAGTACACGCCGTTGTAGAAACCGACGTTGCTGTAATACTTCTTGTCCAGCAGGTTGCTGATGTTGAGCTGGGCGCTGAAGTTCTCGTTGAAGCGGTAGCCGCCGGCCAGGTTCAGCAGGTAGAACGCGTCCTGCTGGATGACGCCGGGTTCGGTGCGGCCGCTGGTCAGGTAGTCGGCCGCCGGCTTGGTGCTGGCGCGCCAGATGCGGCTCTGCCAGGTGGCACCGCCGCCCAGCCAGAAGCGGCCATCGATGCCGCCCGGACGCCAGCTGGCGTTGAGGCGGAAGGTGTCCTGCGGGGTGGTGCTGTTCTGTACGACGCCGGCCTGGCTGCGGCTGACGGCGTGGGCGAAGCCCGCCGAGAGGTTCCAGCTTTCGCCGATACTGCCCTGTGCTTCCACTTCCCAGCCGTGCACCTTGTTGCCCTTGCCGGTGGAGCGGTAGGCCTGGGTGCCATCCGGAAGCGAATTCAGCGGCACCGAATCATCGACCTCGGCCACGTTGTCCTTCTCGCCCTCGAAGATCGCCGCCGAGGCATTCAGCAGGCCGTCGAAGAACTCGGCCTTCAGGCCGCCTTCGTACATCTTGCCGACCACCGGCTCCAGGTAGCTGCCGTTCTTGTCGCGGTAGTTCTGCGGCGCGAAGATGTCGGTGTAGCTGGCATAGGCGCTGAGCACGCGGTTGAAGTCGTACACCACGCCGGCGTACGGCGTGGTCTGGTCCTTGGGCTTGTAGCCGGTGCGCGTGGTGCCGGTGCGGTTGCCGCTGCTGTCGTAGCTGTAGCGCCAGGTCTTGGTTTCCCAGTTGCCGTAGCGCACGCCGGCCACCACCAGCAGCGGGTCGGCCAGGCGCAGGCGGGTAGCCACGTAGGCCGCCTGCTGGCGCAGCTCATCCTGCGAGCCGAGGTAGCCCGGACGGGTCACCGACAGCGGCGCGACATCGCCGGTCCAGTTCCGCCAGTCGGGCACCTGGGTGTAACTGGTGGGGTAGGGGTCGATGGATGCCGACGGGTACTCGCCCTTGCGCACCGACTGGCCTGCGCCGAACACCACTTCCTGGGTGTGGCCGAACAGTTCGAAGCTGCCGGTGGCGTTGACGTCCGCCACATCCATCGTGCTGTCTTCGACGAAGTTGCCGATGTAGGCCAGCACGCCGGTGCCGTCGGCACGCGGGTAGCCCTGCGCGCCATACCAGACCGCGCCATCGGTGTTGCGCTTGGCGCGGCTGATCGCGGCCTTCACTGACCAGTGGCTGCCCAGCTGCTGTTCCAGCCGCGCGAAGGTGGTCTTCTCGATGATCGGCCAGCTGCTCCACGACGCCGAGAAGTTGGTCGAGCGCGGCAGGTTGGCCGGTGTGCCGTCCGGGCCCCAGTACGGCACCACGCCCCAGGTCACGCCGCTGGTGTGCGGCGACTGGTATTCGTAGCCCACCTCGAACAGCGTGCTGTCGGTCAGGTCGGCCTGGACGATGCCGTAGAACACGTCCTTGTCCAGCTGGTAGACATCACGGAACGAGTCGCTCTGCTGCTTGGCGGCGACCACGCGCGCGCGGATGCGGCCGTCCCAGGCGATCGGGCCGCCCAGATCGGCTTCCAGACGCTGGTTGCCCCAGCGGCCCAGGGTCAGGTTGGCACCCATCTGGAAGGTGTCGGTCGGGCGCTTGCGCACCATGCTGATGGTGCCGGACGGGTCACCGGCGCCGGTGGTCAGGCCGGTGGCACCGCGGATCACTTCGATGCGCTCGTAGATCACGTTGTCGGTGTTGGTCTTGATCGACCCACCGAACGTGTTGAGCATGCCGTCGATCTGGAAATTGGTGATGTTGTAGCCACGCGAGACATAGTTGATGCGCTCGCTGTCGGTGACCGCCACATGCACGCCGGTGACCTGGCCCATCACATCGGACAGCGAGAACAGGCCCATGTCATCCAGGCGCTGGCGGGTGATGACGGTGACCGACTGCGGCGTCTCGCGCAGGGACAGATCCAGCTTGGTCGCACTGCGGGTGTTCTTCACCGTGTAGCCGTTCTGGATCTCGCCGTCGGCGGTCACCTTCACCGTATCCAGCGTGCGCGCATCGCTGGCGGACGGTGCATCGGCGTGGGCCAGCGGGGCGATCATCACGGCAGTCAGGGCAAGGGCCAGCAGGGTGGGGCGGGGAGGAGTGAACGGCGTAGCCATCGGTGCGATTCCATGCAGGACGAAAACGGGCGATGGAAAACGCGTCCAAGGTCGTCCCGCGCTCCGCGCAGGCTCGTCCGGCACAACTTCCCATCGACGGCGCGGCACCCGCAGCAGCGGGCAACGCAGGGGTCGGGAGGGCGTACACGGGCGAAGGGGCGGGTGGCACTGCGTCCTTGCCCCGCTTGGCTAAGCGTACAACCGATCAGTAAATGATAGGCATTCGCATTTCGTTAATCAAGCGCGGCATGGCCGAGGCTGGGCCCGCCTTCAGCGCGACGCGCAGGCGCGGGTGACGTCGTCGTTGAGCTGCCGCTGCGGCGTGCGGGTGCCGAACCACTCGGCCATCTCCCGGCGCGCACGCGCCTTGTCGCAGGCCTCGGCATTGCTGGCGGCCTCGATGACCGTGCCGGAGCCCTGCGGCGCATTGCGGCCGGCATTGGCCTGAAGCTGACGGCGGGCATCGCGGAGCTCGCGGTCGACCCGTTCCGATTCCTGCCAGCTCAGCTTGGGATCACGCACGATCGGCCGCGTCACGCCCGTATCCTGCCCGCTCGGGCAGGGCAGCGTCTGGTAGACGCTACGACCGCCATCGTTGCACTTGTACACACGCTGCGCGCACGCATCACCGGCCGCCGCCAGCAATGGCAGCAACACCCACATCCTTCGCATGGATCCCCCCACGGGCCACCCTGGCCCGCATGGCGCGGGAGCATAAGGAGTGTGACCCCGGTCGCGCAACACACCTTCGCGTTTCGCCAGACAAGGGGTCAGAGCCCGTTGCGCAGCAACGGGATCCGACCCCGTGCCGACCAACGGTCGGCACCCACCATCAGCAGCAGGTTCCAACAGCTCGCGGGAAACTGTCGAAGGCGGGGTGGGTCCGGTTGCGGGGGCGTGAGCCGCATGGATGCGGCGACCGAGCTTACATGGACGTACTTGCAGCGACCCCCGCAGCCGGACCCACCCCGCCAACCCGCAGATATTCCGCTTTTGAAGTTGACGTTGCTTCTGCGGGTGCAGGGCGCAGCCCTGCCAAGCAATCATCAGAATCTGAACAGCACCGTCGCCGCATGTAGCAGCACCCCGATCAACCCACCCACCAGCGTGCCGTTGAAGCGGATGAACTGCAGATCGCGGCCCACGCTCAGTTCCAGCTGTTCCACCAGATGCCGCTCGTCCCAACCCTTCACCGTCTGCGCGATATGCGTGGTCACCCCCTCACGCAGGCGCTCGGTCAACCGCTGCGCACCCTCCAGCAGATGCTGGTTGAGCGCATCGCGCAGCGCCGGATCGCTCTGCAGCGTCGAACCCAGCGATGCCAGGCTGCGCTGCAGGTGGCCGACCAGCGCCGAATCCTCGCGCTGCAGGTCCGCACGCAGGCTGGCGTGGATGCGCGCCCACAGCCCCTGCACGTACTCCTGCAGGGCCGGGTGGTCGATCATTTCCTGCTTCAGCTGCTCGATGCGCTCGGCCAGCGCCGGGTCTTCGCGCAGGCGCTGCACGTAGTTGCCCAGCCAGGTCTCGTAGTCCTGCCGCAATGGATGCTGCGGCTCGGCCAGGACCTGCTGCAGTTCCTCCAGCACCGCGCGCGCCAGGCGCTCGGCCAGGCTGTCACCGATCTCGTCGATCGGCTTGATCCAGTTCACCGTGTTCGACAGCGTCGGCCACTCGCGCTGGATGTAGCGCACGATCAACTGCGACGCGCGCTCCTTCACTTCCGGTTGTTCCAGCCAGCGGCCGAGCCGCTGCAGGCCCTCGTCCAGCACGCGCTGGTGGCGGCCATCGGCGGTCAGCAGGGCCAGCAGTTCGCCGGCGGTGGAGGCCGCGTTCCACTGTCGCAGCTGTTGCACGACGAAGCTGTGCAGCTGCCGGCGCACGGCGCCTTCGTCGAAGAAATCCAGGGCCTGCAGCGCCCAGCCACGGGCCATGTCGGCCAGCATGCGCGAACGCGCCGGATCGGCCAGCCAGCTGCCAAGGCGGCTGGCGGGGTCGAATACCTGCAGCTTGGCCAGCAGCACGCCCGGTTCCAGGAACTGGTCGCGCACGAACAGGGCCAGGCTGTCGCCGATGCGTTCCTTGCTGCGCGGGATGATCGCCGTATGTGGAATGGGCAGGCCCATCGGCCGCCGGAACAGTGCGACCACCGCGAACCAGTCGGCAAGGGCGCCCACTGCGGCGGCTTCGCAGAAGGCCGATACCCAGGCCCAGCCACCACGCTCGCCCTGCCAGTGGCTGACCGCGAACCCGGCCAGCATCAACAGCAGCAGGCCCAGGGCGATGGCTTTCAGGCGCCGCAGCTGCGCGCGACGCGGATCGATGGCAGACGTCATGGGCGCAGTCTACCTGCAGCACGGTGACGCTGATCTGTAGAGCCGAGCCTACGCTCGGCTCTACAGGGGCGCGTCTTCCCATCGGTAGCGCCGGGCCATGCCCGGCGGCACGCTTACAGCGCCTCGAGCTGCTTGCGCAGCGCGGCCAGCTGCGCGCGCAGGGTGTCGTTCTCGCGGGTCAGGGCGACCACGCGACGGCGCAGCGCCGGGGCGTCCTCGCCCAGCTGCTCCAGTGCGGAGAGCACTTCGGCATCGCGGCTGGCGACCTCGTCCTCGCTCGGTTCCTCGAAATCCATCTCGGCCGCTTCAGGTTTGGGTGCGCGCGGCTTGCGCTTGGATTCGCGTACGCGCTTGGCCGCCTGCTTCAGTTCGTCCTTGCCACCGGCGGCGGCAGCGCGCTGCTCCTCTTCCGGCAGGTCGGCCACTGCCGCAGCCGCGCTGATCGAGATCACGCCGGCTTTCACCGCTTCCACCACCTCGGCCGCGGCCTGGGCGTGGATGCGTTCGATCATGCCGACCTGGCTGGTGCTCAGCTTGGCTTCGCGGGCCAGTTCGGCGCGGCTGACCTTCGGTGCCGGTTCCCACGGCGGGCTGTCTTCGCCTGCGTCGTCGGCCGGTTCGGCCGTACCGTCGCTCTCGCGCTGCAGCTGCGCCTGTTCCACCTGCTTGCGGGCGGACAGGATGTCGCGCTTGCGCAGGGCCAGTACGCCGCGCTGGAAGTCGGACACGCTGCGGCGGCCCAGGTGCTGCTCGATCATCCACAGGTGCACGTCTTCCATGCTCTGGAAGCGGGTGTTCTGCACGGTGTTGAACGGCAGGCCGTGCTTCTGGCAGATGCCGAAGCGGTTATGGCCGTCCACCAGTACATCGCCCCACAGCACCAGCGCGTCGCGGCAGCCCTCGGCCAGGATGCTGCGCTCCAGCGCGTCATGTTCGTCCGCGGTCAGCGGGTCGATGTAGGCCTTCAGTTCTTCTTTGACGACGATGTCCATGGGCACGGCAACAGTCAGGAGCGGAACCGACCATTGTACCCGCTCGCCGCCGCCGGCCCGGCTTCAGGCGGTGGCCCGGATCATCTCGCCCAGGGTACCGGTGATCTGGTCGATCTGCGTCTTGTCCACGATCAGCGGCGGCGACAGGGCGATGATGTCGCCGGTGCAGCGCACCAGCAGGCGGCCATCGTGGAAGCAGCGCCGGTAGACCTCGTAGCCGCGGGCGCCGGCGGCATCGCGGCGTGGCGCCAGCTCGACCGCGCCGACCAGGCCGAAGTTGCGGATGTCCACCACGTTCGGCAGGCCCTGCAGGGCATGCAGGCGCTCCTGCCAGTATTCGCCCAGCTCGATGGCGCGCTCGAACAGGCGCTCCTCGGCGTGGATGTCCAGGGTGGCTAGGGCGGCCGCGCAGGCCAGTGGGTGGCCCGAATAGGTATAGCCATGGAACAGCTCGATGGCCTGCGCCGGGCCCTGCATGAAACTGGCATGCACCGCCTCGCCCACCAGCACGCCGCCCAGCGGCACCGCGCCGTTGCTGACGCCCTTGGCGAAGGTCAGCAGGTCCGGGGTGACCCCGAAGCGCTGTGCGGCGAAGGGCATGCCGACCCGGCCGAAGCCGGTGATGACCTCGTCGAACACCAGCAGGATGCCGTGCTGGTCGCAGATCTCGCGCAGCCGCTGCAGGTAGCCGGGGGAGGGCAGGATCACCCCCGCCGAGCCCGCCACGGGCTCGACGAACACGGCGGCGATCGTGGACGCATCGTGCAGCGCGATCAGGCGTTCCAGGTCGTCGGCCAGTTCGGCGCCGTGGCGCGGCAGGCCCTTGCTGAACGCGTTGCGCTCCAGGTCCAGGGTGTGGCGCAGGAAGTCGATGCCGCCCAGCTGCAGGCCGAACTGCCGGCGGTTGTTGGGCAGGCCGCCGAGCGCCATGCCACCGAAGCCGACCCCGTGGTAGGCCTTTTCGCGGCTGATGAAGCGGGTGCGCTGGCCCTCGCCACGCAGGCGATGGTGGGCCAGCACGATCTTCATCGCGGTATCCACCGCCTCCGAGCCGGAGCTGGTGAAGAACACATGGTTGAGCCCGGCCGGTGCCAGCGCGGCCAGCCGCTGGGCCAGGGCAAACGCGGGCGGCGAGCCCATCTGGAAGGCCGGCGAGTAATCCAGGGTGGCCGCCTGTTCGGCGATGGCCTGGACGATGCGCGGGCGGGCGTGGCCGGCGTTGCAGCACCACAGGCCGGCGGCGCCATCGAGGATGCTGCGCCCGTCGATGTCCTCGTAGTGCATGCCCTCGGCACGCACCAGCATGCGCGGCGCACCCTTGAACTGGCGGTTGGCGGTGAACGGCATCCAGTACGCGTCCAGCGATTCGGGGCGCTGGGTGGCCAGTGCGTGCGGGTCGATCGCGGGGTTCTTCATGCCGCCTCCGTCGGTTCCGATGCACCGACTGTAGCGCAGCCCGGTCATCGCGGCGGTAGCGGCCGCGGCAGAACGGACGCCTCACGGCCACGGCGGTATAAACGGGGCATTCGCCGCCTGGAGCCGGACATGGCTGATTTCCCCGACCGCACCCACTGGCAGGCACTGGCCGGCCAGCTGGCCATCCCCGCACAGGCCTTCATCGATGGCCGCTACGTGGACGCGGCCAGCGGCGCCCGCTTTGACTGCATCAGTCCGATCGATGGCCGCGTGCTGGGCCAGGTGGCCGACTGCGATGCGCAGGACGTGGAGCGTGCGGTGGCAGGGGCGCGGCGCGCCTTCGAGGCCGGCCACTGGTCGCAGGCCAGCCCGGCGCACCGCAAGCGCGTGCTGCTGGCGTTGGCCGCGCTGGTGGAAAAACATGCCGACGAACTGGCCCTGCTGGAAACCCTGGACATGGGCAAGCCGGTGCGCGATGCGCGTCGCGTCGACCTGCCCGGCGTGGTGCGCTGCCTGAGCTGGACGGCCGAAGCGGTGGACAAGCTGTACGGCGATATCGCGCCGACCGGCCCGCACGAACTGGGCCTGGTCAGCCGCGAGCCGGCGGGTGTGGTGGCGGCGATCGTGCCGTGGAATTTCCCGCTGCTGATGGCCTGCTGGAAGATCGCGCCGGCGCTGGCGATGGGTAACTCGGTGGTGCTCAAGCCCTCGGAACGCTCACCGCTGAGTGCACTGCGGCTGGCCGCACTGGCCGCTGAAGCCGGGCTGCCCGATGGCGTGCTGAACGTGCTGCCCGGGCAGGGCATGTACGTGGGTGAACCGCTGGCGCTGCACATGGATGTGGACGTGCTGGCGTTCACCGGATCGACCGCCACCGGCGCGAAGCTGCTGCAGTACGCCGGCCGTTCCAACATGAAGCGGGTGTGGCTGGAATGCGGTGGCAAAAGTCCGCACCTGGTATTCGCCGATGCGCCGGATCTGGATGCGGCGGCCAAGGGTGTGGCGCGGGGCATTTTCTTCAACCAGGGCGAGGTGTGCACGGCGGGCTCGCGGCTGCTGGTGGAACGTTCGATCCGTGACGATTTCGTGCACCAGGTGGTGGCGTACGGGCGGCGCATGCAGCCGCGTCATCCGCTGGAGGCCGATGCGCCGATGGGTGCGCTGGTCGATGCCGCGCACGTGGACAAGGTGCTGGCCGACATCGTGCGCGCCGAAGGCGAGGGTGCGCGCCTGCTGCTGGGTGGACAGCGCGCCGAGGTGGAACCGGGCGGGTGCTACGTGCAGCCCACGGTGTTCGACCAGGTACGGCCGGAGCAGGCACTGGCGCGCGAGGAAGTGTTCGGGCCGGTGCTGGCGGTGCTGGCCTTTGACGGCGAAGCCGAGGCCGTCCGCCTGGCCAACGACAGCCGCTATGGGCTGGCGGCCGGACTGTGGACGCGTGATCTGGGGCGCGCGCATCGCGTGTCGCGGCAGCTGCGCGCTGGCAGTGTGTGGGTGAACGGCTGGGATGGCGGTGACATGACTGCACCGTTTGGTGGTTACAAGCAGTCGGGCAACGGCCGCGACAAGTCGCTGCATGCGTTCGACAAGTACAGCGAGATCAAGGCGACCTGGATCCAGTTGTAGCGTCGCGCCGCCGGGCATGGCCCGGCGCTACCGGGAGCGCAGTCGAGCAAGCTCGACGCTACGGGCACCGCGCGCTCACCACCAGCACCGCGTCGCGCAGCGCCTGCCGGTCCATTTCCTCCACCGCCCCCTGGAAATAATCCATGTCCTGCTTCCCCAGCTGGCAAGGATCGACGATATACCCCGGCGGCCACAGGCCGAGCAGCTGCGCCACGCCGTGCACAATCTGCTCGGGCGTCATCGTCCTGCGGATGCGGAAGTAGTTCCGCCGCGGCCCGAACGCCGCGTGTACCTCGCGGCGGCCGATCAATCGTGGTGCCACCCCCGCCGCCGTGATGCCATCACCGCCGTCCATGCTGCCGGCCGGCAGGCCCAGCACGAGGGGTGCGGGTGTCGGCGGACTGCCGCTTTGCACATCTGCCGGCGGCAGCGGTACAGCTGAAACCCGCCGCGAGGGGCGGGCAGGCATCGGTGCCGCCGTTACCGCAGCGGGCACGTCGCGCGGCGGGGGCGGCTGCAGCGGAGGTGGCAGCCAGCGCAGGCTGATGCGTTCTTCGGCCTCCAGCGCGGCACCCAGCCGGCCGCTCTGCCACAGCCACGCGCCCAGCAGGGCATGCAGCAGCACCACGACCAGCCAGGCCACCGTACGCGGCAGCTGCGGTGAATCGGACCAGCGCAATGCAACCACAGGGGCCATCGGCGAAGCATCCATGCAGGGACCGGTGCCGCAGCCTAACCAGTGTCCAGAAAAATTCCGTTGGCATCGGTGTCGGCTGAAACCATCGTCCCGTCAGCCCTCCCGCGCGTGGCAGAATCGGTCGATCCACCTTCCACGCCTTGCCGATGTCCTCGATCACCGCTGCCGCTCCGCCCGTGAATTCCCCCAGCCGTGTCCTGCTGGCCAGCCTCATCGGCACCACCATCGAGTTCTTCGATTTCTACATCTACGCCACGGCGGCGGTGCTGGTGTTCCCGCACCTGTTCTTCCCGGAAAGCAGCGACCAGGCGGCCCTGCTGCAGTCGCTGGCGACCTTTGCAGTGGCCTTCATCGCGCGCCCGGTGGGCTCGGCGGTATTCGGCCACTTCGGCGACCGCATCGGCCGCAAGGCCACGCTGGTGGCGGCGCTGCTGACCATGGGCCTGTCCACGGTGGCCATCGGCCTGCTGCCCACCCATGCGCAGATCGGCCTGTGGGCGCCGGCCCTGCTGGCGCTGTGCCGCTTCGGCCAGGGCCTGGGGCTGGGCGGTGAATGGGGTGGGGCGGTGCTGCTGGCCACCGAGAACGCGCCGCCAGGCAAGCGCGCCTGGTACGGCATGTTCCCGCAGCTGGGCGCGCCGCTGGGCTTCCTGCTGTCGGCTGGCATCTTCCTGCTGCTGGGTCGCTGCCTCGGCCAGCAGGACTTCCTGCAGTGGGGCTGGCGCATTCCGTTCGTGGCCAGCGCGCTGCTGGTCGGCCTGGGTCTGTGGGTGCGCCTGAACATCCACGAGACCCCGGATTTCCAGCAGGCACTGGAGCGCAAGGCACCGGTGCGGCTGCCGATGTGGACCGTGCTGCGCGACCACTGGCTGCCGATGCTGCTGGGCACGCTGGGCGCGTTCGCCACCTTCGTGCTGTTCTACCTGATGACGGTGTTCAGCCTCGGCCACGGCACGTCCGTGCTGGGCTACAGCCGCGAGCAGTTCCTGCTGATGCAGATGGGCGCGATGCTGTTCTTCGCGGCGGGCATTCCGCTGTCGGCGCGTTATGGCGACCGCTGGGGCACGCGCCGCACGATGGTCTTTGCCAGCCTGCTGATCCTCGGCTTCGGCGTGCTGTTCGCACCGCTGTTCCAGGCGAACAGCCCGTGGCTGGTGTTGAGCTTTCTGTGCCTGGGCCTGTTCCTGATGGGCCTGACCTACGGCCCGTGCGGCACCTTCCTGGCCGAGATCTATCCGGTGGAAGTGCGCTACACCGGCGCATCGCTGTCGTTCAACCTGGCCGGCATCCTGGGTGCAGCACCGGCACCGTACCTGGCCACCTGGCTGGCCGAGCGCTTCGGCCTGGTCGCGGTGGGTTACTACCTGTGCCTGACCGCCGTGGCGACGTTGTGCGCGCTGCTGGCCCTGCAGCGGCGCGCGCAGCTCAGCCAAAGAAACGCTTGAGCGTGCGGCCCAGCCAGCCGCCGCTCTGGTGCTCGCGGGCGAACTGGTTGAGGTGCGCCTTGACCTGTTCGGCGTAGGCCTGGTCATCGCCGCGGATGTGGTTGAACAGCCAGCGCGAGAGCATCGTGCGCAGTTCGTCGGTCACGTCTTCGCCGGCCTGGAAACGCAGGCGGTATTCGGCCACGCGCTTGATGAAGATCTCATGCACACGCTTGTGCGCGGCACAGAACGGATAGCCCGCTTCCTCCATCAGCTCTTCCTCGAACGCGAAGTGCGACATGGTGTAGTCCACCACTTCGTCGATCACTTCGGCCACCACCGCCGTCTGCAGCCCGGCCTGGGCCACGTGCAGGTGGTTGAGCATGTCGACGATGCGTCGGTGTTGCTGATCGATCACATCGATGCCGATGTTCAGATCGTCCTGCCAGACCAGTAGTGCCATCCCCGGCTCCCCTTCATGTTCATGTCGGGGCTGACTGTAGGATCGCCGCGCTCAGGCGGCGTTGATCTGGATCAAAGCGCGGCGGCCATCGCCGCTTCGCGTGGGCGCAGCGGGTTGGCCACGGTGGCGCAGCTGACCCGGTTGCGGCCGGCCGCCTTGGCCAGGTACAGCTGGCGGTCGGCTTCGGAAATCAGCTTGTGCAGCGAGTCGCGCTGCGGGTGCAGGCAGCACAGGCCGATGCTGACGGTCATGCGCAGGATAGCGGTGCCGATGTCCACTTCCAGCGCGGCGATGCGCTGGCGCAGTTCCTCGAAGTAGACGATGGCCTCGTCCTGCTCCATCTCCGGCACCAGCAGGCAGAATTCCTCGCCGCCGAAACGTGCGATCAGGTCCTGGCTGCGCGCGTGGTCGCCCACCGCGCGGGCCACCGCGCGCAGTGCATCGTCGCCGGCTTCGTGGCCATGGGTGTCGTTGATGTGCTTGAAGTGGTCGATGTCGATCATCGCCACCGCCACGCACTGGCCATGCAGCTGCAGCTGCGGCAGCTGGCGCTGGCTCTGTTCCAGGAAGCAGCGGCGGTTGGGCAGGCCGGTGAGGAAATCGCGGGTGGCCAGGTCCTGCAGGGTGCCGATCAGCTCCAGCTGGTCGACGTTCTGCGAGACACGGCAGAAGAACTCTTCGCGCGAAAAGGGTTTCCGCAGGAAGTCATTGGCGCCGTTCTTCAGGAAGCGCGGGATCAGCGAGGCATCGGTGTTGCCGGAAATGCCGATCACCGCCACCTTGTCGCGCGAGCGCAGGGTACGCAGGCGACGGGTGAATTCCACGCCCTGCATACCGGGCATTTCCTGGTCGACCACCGCCAGGCGGATGGCCGGGTGCGCTTCGATTGCCGCCAGGCCTTCGGCACCGTCGGCGGCCTCGAACACTTCATGGCCGTACATGCGCAGCAGCGCCGCGGCGTAACCGCGCGCCGAGGGTGAGTCATCCACCACCAGCGCGGCGATGCGGCGGTTGCGTTCCAGCCGCTGCACCAGCCACACCAGGTAATCGATGCTGCCGGGCGTGTTCTTCAGCACGTAGTCGATGATCTGCTGCTGCAGCACGCGCTTGCGCAGGTCCTCGTCGTACACGCTGCTGACCACCACCGTGGGCAGGTTGCGCTTGAGGAAGAATTCGACGACCGCATCGCGGTCACCGTCGGCCAGCACCAGCCCGGTCAGCACCAGGAACCAGCCGCCCTCGTCGCTGAGCAGGCGGTCGGCCTCGGCCAAGGTGGAGGCCACCACCACCGGCAGTTCCAGGCGCTGCTCGATCGCTTCGCGCAGCATGCCGGTGAACGCACGTGAGTTTTCCACCAGCAGGATCCGCTGCGGAAGGGAATCGACCAGGTCGCCATCGACAACGACCTGTGGCAGGACGGGCATGGTACGGAGGCTCACGTGAGGGAGGAGGGCGCTCGGGAGTGGTAGCGGCGGTTGCGGGAGAAACTTTAGCGGCCGTGCATGACCACACGACGCACGCTCATGCCACCGCCTGCGCGGACGTGGCCGGTTCACCCAGGGCCAGGCGCAGCCGGTTGTGCCGGCACTGCACGCTGCCACCGTAGGCCAGCACGCGGCCGGCGAGGCGTTCGAAGGCGTGCGTGCGCGTCGTGGCGGCCAATGAGCGGTCACGGTCAAGCAGGGCCACGGTCATCACGATCCCGCGCTGGCCGCGCACGCTGCCGCAGCGCGTGTGCACGCAGAGCTGGCCCGGTTCCTGTTCCAGCAGCAGCGATACTGCCTCGACCAGGCTGCGATAGCTGGCCAGCTGCAGGTCCACGCTCATCAGGCACGGGTTGCCGGCCAGCCGCAGCGTGCCGATGCGGTGGGTCTCGCGCCAGGCGTCGCGCACGCCGCCGGCCTGCAGGGCGACATACAGGCCCACCTGTTCCAGCGCGGCAGGGTAGATCTGGCTGGCCTGCGCGCGGAACTGTCGCGAATGGACCTGGCTGGCATGTTGCAGGCTGTTGGCGATGGCGTGGTGACCCTGGGTGTGCAGCCAGTCGGACAGTTCGTGCAGCGAACTGTCCATGGTCTCACCCAGTTGTTTCAGGTGGGAGGCACGTTCGCGCAGCTCGCGCTCGCGGTGATGGTGTGCGCTGCGGGCCAGGTGCAGTGCGGTCCCTTCCCGCTGCAGGCGCGCGCGTGCGCGCTGCTGGTGGAAGGAGATGCTGGAGCCGAGTGCAAGCAGGGCAACGCTCATCACCAGCATGTTCTGCTGGGTGAGGAAGGTGCCGGCGTCAAACGATGCCGGCAGGCCGCTGGTCGGGGTTGCCGCGTGCAGTGGCAGACTCAGCAGGGGAATGGCGATGGCCGCTCCACGCCAGCCGTGCATGAAGGTCAGTGCGATGGCAGGCAGTGTGGCCAGCAGGACCATGCAGGTACGGGGGCCGTGGGCGGTGGGGGCGGTCAGTTGCATGCACAGGCCCAGCGCCAGCATCACGGCAATCGCTGCCGTGGTAGCCGGTGCGATGCGGGGCAGCCATCGTTCCGACGTGCGCCGCTGCAGGAAAAGCAGGGCCAGGGGTGCCAGGGTGATGATCGCAGCGAAATGGCCGAAGGAAAATCGCTCGGCCATGTCCAGCACTGCCTCCACTGGCCGGTGCGGGCGCAGCAGCCAGGAGATCCCAAGGTTCACGCCGGTGACCGCCACGGCCGTTGAGGCGGACACTGAGAGCAGCCACAGTCCGCTCGTTGCCTCGGTCGCGGATCTGCGGCGATGCACGTGGACCACCAGCATCGCCACCGGCATCAACAGCATCGATGCCAGTACAACCCATGCCAGCCCGTGCGTGGCGATCATGGGAATCCGCAGCTGCGCGAAGTACGCGTATTCGCCCAGCAACAGGTAAGGCCACAGCCGGGTGGGGACCAGCAACAACGCAGACACGCGAACGGCCGCCGGCAGGAAGAACTGGTCCAGCGAAAGATGGCGCGCCGCCAGCGTTGTCAGTGCATAGAGCAGGGCCAGCGCCAAGCCGACCGGGAGATCGTCGCGGGCGTCGATCATCCGGGCGCGGAAGGCACTCCATCGGAACGTCCAGGGGACACTGACAGCGCTCACATTCCCTCGTAGCGGCAGATGGCCTTTGCCGAACGTAGCGGGACGCTGGGGGAGATGCAACGGCGGACGGAGTCAAGGCGCGTGCCCAGGCCGGGGCGCGGCAGGCTGGGGGCAGGACGCCCCGAATGGCGACGCCCAATGTGCGCCGGTATGCTGACCACGCCTCGCGGTCCGCGTAACGGCAGGGTGCCACCGTCCGATCCTGCCGATGGACGGGCGCCACCCGATTCACGTCGGGCGTGCGTCGCCTGGAAGCTGTCCAACCCTATTCATGGAGATGCCTGTGAAATTCAGTCGATTCTCGATCATCACGTGCGGTGCCCTGTTGCTGGCCGCCCCTGCATTGGCGTTCGCGTGCTGCCCGTCGGGCGGGCAGGGCGTCTCGGTTGCGCGGACGGGTCTGGGCGAGAGCCAGCCTGCCGCCCTCGATCTCAGTGCCGATCCGGCCTGGCAGGTCTATGCGTTCGAGCGCGAAGGCGTGTCCTACTACCAGGTCAACGATCTGGCCGGTGAAGTCAAAGTGATCATCGCCAGCATCGAGGGTACGTTCTGGACCCTGCCGGCCGGCAAGCGCGAAGAACGGGTGTCGCTGCCCAGCAAGTCGCTGGTGTTGCCGAAGAGCGCACGTCGCAGCGTTGTCTACCGTGGGGCCGGGTTCTCGCTGGTGCTGTATGCCTCCGGAGCCGACGCGGTCTGGTCGGTGGAACCGGCAGCCAGCGGTCAGTAAACCGAACATCCGGCGCGTTCGCGCGCTGGGCACCCCGCAGTGGTGCAGAGGCCGCTGCGGGGTGATTGATGTGGGCCGTATCCGCGCGGCGGCAGACGCTCAGCGCCCCGCCGGCACGCCGCAGGTGCTGCCCGCGTGGTCCCGCACTGTGCCCGGATCGCTGGCAGAGGCCACGTCCAGCATCACGATCGTGACCCGGTTGCCGCGGCAGCGTACACGCCCCGCGTAGGCGTGGGCCCGTGCGGACAGGCGCTCGATTGCCCGTTCCACGGTGCGCGGGTTCAGCTGGCGATGCCGGTCCAGCAGTGCGACGTTCAGCACGATGCCTTGGCTGTTCCGGTAGCGGCCACAGCGGGCGCTGATCTGGATCTGTCCCTTCTCGCCCTTCAGCAACAGTGACACGGCTTCGGCGGACACCCGGTACGCCGCCAGCTGCAGCCCCATGTCGAGCTGGCAGGGATCGCCTCCCAGCTGCGGGCGCGCCATGCGGTGCGTGGCATCCCAGGCCTCGCGCAGGCCACCCGCCTGCAGGGCGACATACAGGCCTGCATGTTCCAGCTCGGTGGGGTAGACCATGCTGGTCAGCTCACGGAACTGCTGCGAGCGCTGGGAAAACGTGCGCAGCAGATCACCGGCGGGGGCCTCATGGCCGCGGGCCTTCAGGTGCTGCACGGTTTCGTCCAGCGCCTGTTCGATGTCGTCGGCCAGCCGGCGCAGGCCCATTGCCCGTTCGCGCAGATCCTGTTCGTTGGCCAGGTGGGCCGAGCGTGACAGCGAGCGGGCCCGGGAGGCTGCCAGCGTGGCGGGCATGTTCTGGTGGTAGTGATGGGTGATGCGCGGCCCCAGCGCGATGAGCGCGGTGCTGGTGATGGCGATGATCTGCTGGGTGAAGAACGTGGTCTGGTCGAACGAGCCGGGAAGGCCGGTGGTCGGCATCGTCTGGCTGAGAACGATGTTCATCAGTGGCACGCCAACGGCGGCGCCGCGCCAGCCGTGCATGCAGGTGAGGGCGATGACCGGCAGCACCAGCAGCAACTGCAGTGAGGCCCGCGTCGAAGCGTTGTACGTGCCCATCACTGCCAGCAGTACGCCGAGCACGACCAATGCAACCAGCGCGCTGACCGTCGGTGCAAGGCGCCACGCGCTCCAGTCGTACGCACTGCGGCGGCGCAGCCACAGCAGCGCCAGTGGCGCGGCGGTAAGGATGGCGATGTAGTCGCTGAGCACGTACAACATCGCGTTGCTGTAGAAGGGAAGACTGGGCGGCACGGGCCACAGCGCGTGGTTCAGGCCGACCTTGAGCGCGGTGGCGACCAGGGCTGCAGAGGCTGCAATGGACAGCAGCCAGCTTTCGGTGGTGGAGGCCATCAGCTTCTGGTGCACATGCACGATCAGGGCCATGGCAGGCATCAGGCAGGCCGAGCTCACCAGCACCCAGGTGAGTCCGTACTCATCGATCAAGGGGTAGCGCAGGTGGGCGAAGTAGGCGTATTCGCCAAGCACCAGGTAGGGCCACATCCGTTTCGGTGCCAACAGCAGGGCCGCAATGCGGATGCCGGCGGGCAGGAAGAGCTGGTCGACCGACAGATGCCAGGTAGCCCAGCACGTGAGCGCGTACAGCGCTGCCAGCGCAAGCCCGGCGGGGCGTATGCGGAAACTGAGCTCGACGCCATTCTTCAACCAGTTCAACCCCAAGCCTCCCTTGCTCGAAACGCTATCGTGCGTCCTGTCGATCTGTGCGGTACTCCATGCGCCCGACAGTATCGGGTGTGCCCGAGTGACGCAATCCTGCAATTCAACCAGAGTAGGCAGCCGGGTGCAGGCCCCGGATGCGTGCCTGCGCGCGTGGTCATGACATGGCTGTGATGGCTATCCCAATTTGCCCTGAGGGGGCGCCGTGCCGGCCCGCGACAGCCGGCTCAGGGCGGATCGACCGCTTCCTGCAGGATCATCCGGATCCGGTTGCGGCGGCAGCGCAGGACGCCGTTGTAGGCCATGACCCGGCCACCCAGCTGCTCGCTGGCGAGCTCGATCGTCTGCCGGTTCAGGGTGTGCCCGGGCGCCAGCACGGCGGCCACCAGCACGATGCCGCGCTGTCGGGCACTGCGGCCGCTGCGGGCGCGAACCACCAGTTGCCCCTCTTCACCCGCCAGCAGGATTGACACCGCTTCCACGATGGAGCGGTAGGCGGCCAGCTGCAGGCCGGGGCTCAGCTGGCACGGATCCCCCATCAACCAGGGCTGGGCGACGCGGTGGCTGTCACCCCAGGCCTGGCGGACACCCCCGGCCTGCAGCGCCACATAGAGGCCCAGCCGTTCCAGCGCGGCCGGATAGATCATGCTGGCCTGGGCGCGGAACAGCCGGGAATGGACTTCAGTGGTGTGGCGCAGGCTGTCGGCCACCCCGTGGTGGCCCTGCGCATGCAGCCAGCCCACCATTTCGCTGAGCGACAGGTCCATGCCATCGCCCAGCCGGCGCAGGTGCGCGGCGCGCTCGCGCAGGTCCATCTCGCTGGCCATGTGCGATCGTCTGGCCAGCTTCAGGCTGTTCCGCCCATCTTCCTCACGCAACCGGTGCTGCTGCTGGAAGTGGGTGATCCGGGCGCCCAGCAGCAACAGCGCGATGCTGGCGATGGCGATGGCCTGCTGGGTCGCGAAGGTGGTCGCATCGAACGACTCGGGCTGGTCACTCGGCGTGCTCAGGCCGACGATCAGGTTCAGGGCAGCGACGCCGATGGCTGCACCGCGCCAGCCCAGCAGGCAGGTCAGGGCGATGGCGGGAATGGGCAGGATCAGCAGCAGCTGCAGCGAGCCTGCCGCCGCAACCGACGCAGGCACCGGCGTTGCCTGCAGGCCGATCAGCAGCATCGCCAGCAGCGCCGCAACGGTCATGGCCAGCGACTTGCGTGTCCAGGTCTCTTCACTGCGGCGTATCCACAGCAGCGCCAGCGGCGCCAGGATCAGGATGCCGATGAAGTCGCCCAGCGTATAGCGCAGCAGGCTGGTCAGGAACGAGCTATCGCGCACTGGCGACAGCAGCAGGTAGGCGATGCCCAGGTTGAGCAGGCTGACGACGGCAGCGGCACATGCAGCGATGGAGATCATGCCGGCGATGGTGGTGCGCGCCAGCAACCTGCGGTGCAGGCGCACGATCAGCATTACCGCGGGCATCAGCACGACCGAGGCGGTGATGACCCAGGTCAGCCCATACATGTCGATCTGCGGAATGCGCCGGTGCGCGAAGTAGGCGTATTCACCCAGCAGCAGATACGGCCACAACCGCGGCGGGCACAGCAGCAGGGCGGCCACGCGCACCCCGGCCGGCAGGTAGAACTGGTCCAGTGACAGCGTGCGCATGGCCCAGCAGGCGACGGCATAGAGCAGTGCGACGGCCAGCCCCTCCGGGCTGATACGCACTCTTACCAGCAGTCCCTCCTTCCACCACTGCATCCCGCATGCTCCCCCGGCTCCCGCTCCGATTATGCAAAAAAAGCGCCGGAGCGTTTCAACCGGTCAAGCAGGCGGGCCGCGCGGCTACCACAGCGCATCGCGCAGCTTGTACCAGGACATCGCCGCCACCAGCAGCGGCGTGCGCAGCAGCCGGCCGCCGGGGAACGGCGCATGCTGCAGTCGCTGGAACACATCCAGGCGCCCGCTCTGGCCATCGATGGCCGCGGCGATCACATCGCCGGCCAGGCCGGCGGCGGCCACGCCGTGCCCGGAAAAACCCTGGGCGAAATACAGGTTGCCGTCCAGCCGGCCCCAGTGCGGGGCACGGTTGCGGGTGATGTCCACGTAGCCGCCCCAGACCTGTTCCACGGTCACGTCGGCCAGCTGCGGGAAGACCTGGTGCATGCGCCGCTGCATCAGCCCACGCAGCCCCGGCGGCGGCAGCGCCGAGTAGCTGGCACGGCCGCCGAACAACAGGCGGTGGTCATGGCTGAGGCGGAAGTAGTCCAGCGCCCAGGCGGTGTCGGCCACCGCCATGTTGTTGCGGATCAGCTGCCGCGCACGCTCGGCGCCCAGTGGCGCGCTGGCGCCGATGTAGGTGCCGACCGGCATGATGCGGCGCTCCAGTTCCGGCAGCAGCCCCTGCAGCCAGGCGTTGCCGGCCACCACCAGGTGCGCGGCACGCACGCTGCCCTGCGCGGTCTGCAACGTGGCCTGCGCGCCACGCTGCACGCGGGTGACCGGCGAATGCTCGTGGATGACCACGCCGGCCGCACGGGCGGCATCGGCCAGGCCGCGCGCATAGGCCAGCGGATGCAGGTGCGCACTGAGCGGATCGAACATCGCGGCGCGGTAGCGCGGGCTGTCCAGCTGCGCGTGCAGGACATCGCGCTCCCACCACTGCATCGGATAGTCGTAATGGCGCTGCAGGTGCTCGCAGCCGGCGCGCAGGTCACGTTCGTGGCGTGCACGGATCGCGACGCTGGCATGGCCTTCCACCCAGTGGCAGTCGATGCCGTGCCGCGCGATGCGCTGGCGCATCGATTGCACGGCCTCGCGTGACCAGTCGAACAGATGGCGGGCGTCGTCGCGGCCAAGCTGGCGTTCCAGCTCATCCACCTCGCAGCCGTAGCCCACCAGCGCCTGGCCGCCGTTGCGTCCGGACGCCCCCCAGCCGATGCGCTGCGCTTCCAGCAGCACCACGCGGTAGCCGCGCAGGGCCAGTTCCAGCGCGGCGGTCAGGCCGGTGTAACCGGCACCGAGCACCGCCACGTCGGCCTGCACATCACCGCGCAGCGGCGGCAGCGCAGCCGGTTCGGGCAGGCTGTCGGCGTACCAGCTGGGCGGGAAATCCGCGGTCACCGCAGGCCTCGCGGGCACGGAATGAAGGGGCAGGGCGGGGGCGGGCGATCATTGTTCACCCGCATAGTCTGGCCGATGCACGCAGCCGGGTGTGTGACGGCGACGACTTGCCGCCCGCGCGCACCGGCGGTTACTTTGATGCCCAGGCCAAGGATGCCCACGCCAAGGAGTTTCCCCATGCGCCGCCTGCCCTGGGTGGGCCTGCCCACCGACAGCACCGTGCTCGGCCATCACCGTTTCGCGGTGGCCGGCGAAAAGTACGTGCGCGCGCTGGTCGACGCGGCCGAGGTCACCCCGCTGGTACTGCCCAGCCTGCAGCCGGCCCTGCCGGCCGAGGATTGGCTGCAGGGCCTGGACGGGCTGCTGTTGACCGGCGCGGTCAGCAACATCGAGCCGCAGCACTATGAAGGGGGGCGCAGCTGGCCGGGCAATCTGCACGATCCGGCGCGCGATGCCACTGCCTTCGCTCTGCTGCAGGCGGCGCTGGCGCTG
>DOKO01000203.1 GCA_003510825.1 Stenotrophomonas sp. | reverse complement strand
CGGTACCGGGGCCGACCACCAAGGTCGGGCCGCGCGGCGCGGTCTCGGGGCCGCACAGGTGCAGCACGCCGCTTGCGTCAACCTGCGCCGCGGCATAGGCCACCGCTTCGAAGTCGTTGACGATGTGCACGTGCTGCAGGCCGACCTCGGCTTCGACCTGGCGGGCCGACAGCGGCCACGGCAGGTTGGCGGTGATCACCGTGCCGTCCTCGCGGGCGAAGCCGGCGGTGGCGACCACGCACTGGCTGGGCCGCGCGCTGTCACCGAGGAAGTCGGTGAGGATCGCACTCAGGCCGGCATAGTCCGCATTGCGGTACTTGCGGTATTCCAGCAGCTGCACCGGATGGGCCTCGTCGCCGCTGGCCTGTGCCCTTGCCACGCGCACATGGGTACCGCCGACGTCGGCGGCCAGGAACGAGGGCGCGACGCGGGACAGGACATGGGCCGGGGCGGGATGGCTGGCGGTCACGCGGGCTCCTGCTGCAGGTGGGAAGCGGACCCACGAAAGGCCCGTCGATGGGGCGGAGTCTGTAACTGCGTTGACAACGATGTCAACGAGTTCGTGACACTTTCGTTGCTGCGCCGCAACGAATGAGAGACACCGTAAACGTTTACATCGCCTTGACCCGACGTTAACCCGCAAGCCGTTGCGCCATGGGCTTCTAGGGGCAGAGCGCATTCAGCGCGGAGCGCGGTGATGCTGTTGCGCAGTGCAGCACGGCCGCATCGGGCCTGTGCAATCAAGTTGACAAACGGCGGTGCTCCACCGAAAGAATGTGACAACGTTGTTCCCAGCCACTCTCCGACACCGCCTTCTGCGGTCGTCGCCGCAGGAGCCCACCTGATGTCCGCCGTCACTGCTGCAAGCGCGCGTCCAAACGTTGCCGCCTCCATCGCCATCGTCGGCGTGCTGTTCTTCCTGATCGGCTTCTTCACCTGGCTCAACGGCCCGTTGATCACCTTCGTCAAGCTGGCATTCGAGCTCAGCGAGGTCGGCGCCTTCCTGGTGCTGATGGTGTTCTACCTGTCGTACTTCTTCCTCGCCCTGCCGTCGTCGTGGATCCTGCGCCGCACCGGCATGAAGAAGGGCCTCAGCCTGAGCCTGCTGGTGATGGCCGGGGGCGCGGCACTGTTCGGCGAGTTCGCCACGCAGCGCTGGTATCCGGGCGCGCTCGGCGGCCTGTTCGTGATCGGCAGCGGCCTGGCCCTGCTGCAGACCGCGATCAACCCCTACATCTCCATCCTCGGCCCGATCGAAACGGCCGCGCGCCGCATCGCGCTGATGGGGATCTGCAACAAGATCGCCGGCATGCTGGCACCGGTGCTGATCGGCACGCTGGTGCTGCACGGCATCGGCGATCTGTCGGCCAGCGTGGCCGCTGCCGATGAAGCGACCAAGGCGCAGCTGCTCAACGAATTCGCCGCCAAGATCCACGCGCCGTACCTGGCCATGGCCGGTGTGCTGGTGGTGCTGGCGGTGGCGGTGCTGTTCTCGCCGCTGCCGGAAATCAAGCCGTCCGAAGCCAACGCCACGCCGACCGCACCGGGTGCTGCAGAGCGACGCAGCATCTTCCAGTTCCCGCACCTGTGGCTGGGCGTGCTGTGCCTGTTCGTCTACGTCGGCGTGGAAGTGATGGCCGGCGATGCCATCGGTACCTACGGCCACGGCTTCGACCTGCCGCTGGACCAGACGAAGATGTTCACCTCGCTGACCCTGTTCGCCATGCTCATCGGCTACGTGGTCGGCCTGGCGCTGATTCCGAAGGTGGTCTCGCAGTCGCGCTACCTCACCGTTTCGGCGGTGCTGGGCGTGCTGTTCTGCCTGGGCGCGTGGGCCACCCACGGCTATGTGTCGGTGGCCTTCGTGGCGCTGCTGGGCTTCGCCAACGCGATGATGTGGCCGGCCATCTTCCCGCTGGCCATCCGCGGCCTGGGTCGTTTCACCGAAACCGGCTCGGCCCTGCTGGTGATGGGCATCGCCGGCGGCGCGATCATTCCGCAGCTGTTCGCCGTGCTCAAGCAGCACATCGACTTCCAGCTGGTGTTCGTCCTGCTGATGGTGCCGTGCTACCTCTACATCCTGTTCTACTCGGTGATCGGCCATCGCGCCGGCCTGCCGCAGGACAAGGCCTGATCGGCGATGATGGACGGCAGCCAACCCCAGGAAAAGCCGATGCGCAGAGCGACCATCAAGGACGTTGCCGAAAAGGCCAAGGTCTCGCTGAAGACGGTGTCGCGGGTCATCAACAACGAGCCGTCGGTGATGCAGGCCACCCGTGCGCGGGTGCTGCGTGCCATCGCCGAGCTTGACTACGAACCCGATCCGTCGGCGCGCAACCTGCGCAGCGGCACCACGTTCGTGATCGGGCTGGTGTACGACAACCCCAACCCGTACCACATCATCGGCGTGCAGAACGGCGTACTCGCCGCCTGCCGCGAAACCGGCTTCGGCCTGCAGATCCATCCCTGCGATTCGAGCTCGCCGATGCTGGCCGATGAACTGGCCGACTGGGTGCAGCGTTCGCGCCTGGCCGGGCTGGTGCTGACCGCGCCGATGTCCGAGCGTCGCGACCTGATCCAGACGCTGACCGCGCGCGGCATCAAGCTGGTGCGCATCATTGCTGCCACCGAGGATCCGGCCGACGGTGCCTGCGTGTTCGTCGATGACCGCGAGGCCGCCTACGAAGTCACCGAGCACCTGATCCAGCTCGGCCACCAGCGCATCGGTTTCCTCTGGGGTGGTTCCTCGCACCGTTCCTCGGGCGAGCGCTACGCCGGTTACGAGGCCGCGCTGAAGGACTACGGCATGACCGTGGACAAGCATCTGGTGGTGCAGGGTGACTACACCTTCGACGATGGCTTCCGCGGCGCGCGTCGCCTGCTGGCACTGCGCGAACCGCCCACCGCCATCTTCGGCTCCAACGATGAAATCGCCGCCGGCGTGCTGGCGGCCGCGAAGTCGGCCGGCATGAACGTGCCCTACGACCTCTCCATCGCCGGCTTCGAGGACAGCCCGTTCTCGCGCCAGTCGTGGCCGCCGCTGACCACCGCCAAGCAGGCCACCGAGGACATCGCCCGCCACGCCGCGCGCCTGCTGATCGCGCAGCTGCGCAGCGATGCCTACGACGATGCACCGGCCGCCCTGCAGAACCAGGGCTTCGTGCCGCAGCTGGTGGTGCGCGGCTCCACCGCACCGATGCGCCCGGCCGGCGTGCGCCCCCTTCCTTCCGAACCCGCCTGAGTCCGCCATGTCGCTGTCCGACCCCACCGCCACCCTGATGTTCGCCGAGGCTGCTGAAGCGGCCGACGTGGTTGCCCGCCAGTTCGCCCGCAACCACGCCACCATGGAAACGCTGGCCGCCAGCCTGCGTGCGGCACCGCCGCCGTTCGTGGTGACCTGCGCACGCGGCAGCTCGGACCATGCCGCCACCTACGGCAAGTACCTGCTGGAAACCCAGCTGGGCCTGGTGGTCGCCTCGGCCTCGCCGTCGGTGGGCTCGGTCTACGCCGCGCCGCTGCAGCTGCGTGGTGCGTTGTTCATCGTCATCTCGCAGTCGGGCAAGAGCCCGGACCTGCTGCGGAATGCAGAAGCCGCCAAGGCCGCGGGTGCGCGCGTGGTTGCGCTGGTCAACGTCGAGGATTCGCCGCTGGCGCAGCTGGCCGACACGGTCATCCCGCTGCATGCCGGCGCCGAGAAGAGCGTGGCCGCGACCAAGAGTTACCTGGCCTCGCTGGCCGCGCTGCTGCAGCTGGCCGCCTACTGGAAGCAGGACAGCAGCCTGCGCAATGCGCTGGATCTTCTGCCCGATGCACTGCGTGCGGCGTGGCAGTGCGACTGGAGTGCGGTCTCCGATGGCCTGGTCGATGCCACCAACCTGTTCGTGCTCGGCCGTGGCCTCGGTCTCGGTGCAGCACAGGAAGCCGCGTTGAAGTTCAAGGAAACCTGCAGCCTGCATGCCGAGGCCTACAGCTCGGCCGAGGTCAAGCACGGCCCGATGGCGCTGGTCGGCCGGGGCTTCCCGGTGCTGGCCTTTGCCCAGCCCGATGAAACCGGTGCCGGCACCCGTGCGGTGGTCGAGGAATTCAGTGCGCGCGGCGCCCAGGTGTGGATGGCCGGCGCCGGTGGCAACCTGCCGGTGGCGGTCGCGCCGCACCCGCTGTGCGCCCCGCTGCTGACCGTGCAGAGCTTCTACCGCGCCATCAACGCACTGGCGATCCGCCGTGGCTTCAATCCCGATCTGCCGCCGCACCTGAACAAAGTCACGGAGACGGTCTGATGGCCACGGTCCTGCGCAACGCCCGCATCCTCACCGGCGATGATTTCCGCGACGACCTGGCGGTAGTGATGGAAGACGGCCGCATCATCGCGCTGCTGCCCGACGCCGCGCCGCAGCTGGGCCAGGCCGACGAACAGGTGGACCTGGGCGGTGGCTGGCTGCTGCCGGGCTTCATCGACGTGCAGGTCAATGGCGGTGGCGGTGCGCTGTTCAACAACACGCCGGACGTCGCATCGCTGCGCACCATCGCGCAGGCCCACCGGCGCTTCGGCACCACCGCGATGTTGCCGACCCTGATCAGCGACGACGTGGACGTGATGCGCGAGGCGATCGGTGCGATGCGCGAGGCGATCGCGCAACAGGTGCCGGGCATCATCGGCATCCACCTGGAAGGCCCGTACATCGCCCCGGCGCGCAAGGGCACCCACGATGCCAGCAAGTTCCGCGTGCCTGATGCCGATGAAATCGCACTGGCCGCGTCGCTGGACAACGGCGTGACCCTGCTGACCCTGGCGCCGGAACGCGTGCCGCTGGAGACGATCCGCGCGCTGGTCGAGCGCGGCGTGATCGTCGCGGCCGGGCATACCGCCGGTACCTATGAAGAGATCCGCGACGGCCTGGATGCCGGCGTGCGCGGCTTCACCCATCTGTACAACGCGATGTCGCCGCTGCAGGGGCGTGAGCCCGGTGCGGTCGGTGCGGCGCTGGAAGACCGCGACAGCTGGATCGGCATCATCGTCGATGGCGTGCACGTGCACCCGGCCAGCCTGCGCGTGGCGCTGGCCGCCAAGCCACGCGGCCGCCTGCTGCTGGTGACCGACGCGATGCCACCGGTCGGTGCCGATGACCCCAGCTACGTGCTGTACGGCGAGACCATCACCGCCGTCGATGGCGTGGTGCGCAATGCCGCCGGTGCGCTGGCCGGTTCGGCGCTGGACATGGCTACGGCGGTGCGCAATACCGTGCAGCTGCTCGGCCAGCCGCTGGCCGAGGCGGCGCGCATGGCATCCACCTATCCAGCGGAATTCCTCAACGTGGATGACCGCCTAGGCCACATCGCCGAGGGCTACCAGGCCGACCTGGTGCTGCTGGATGATGCCCTGCAGGTGCGCGGCACCTGGATTGCCGGACAGTACGAGGCGGCCTGATGGATGCAGCGCCGTCACGCCGGCTGGGCTCGATCGACGCCCTGCGCGGCCTCACCGTGGCGGCGATGCTGCTGGTCAACAACCCCGGTGACTGGAGCGCGGTGTTCGCACCGCTGCGCCATGCGGACTGGCATGGCTGCACGCCCACTGACCTGGTGTTCCCGTTCTTCCTGTTCCTGGTCGGCGTGTCGATGGCCTTCAGCGTGGCGCCGCGCGCGCACGACGCCGCCGCGCGCCCGGCACTGGCCCGTGGCGTGCTGCAACGCGCGTTGCGCATCGCCCTCGCCGGTGTGCTGCTGCACCTGCTGGTGTGGTGGGCGCTGCACACGCATCACTTCCGCATCTGGGGTGTCCTGCAGCGCATCGCGCTGTGTGCGGCCGTGGTTGGCGTGGTGGCGGTGTACGTGCGGCCACGTACCCAGCTGGCGCTGCTGGTCGCACTGCTGGTGGGCTACACGGTGCTGCTGCTGGGCATCGGCGATCTGGCGCCGTGGACCAATCCGGCCAGCCGCCTGGACACGAGCCTGTTCGCGCCCTTCATCTACCAGTGGCAGGCCGACACCGGCCTCGGCCACGATCCGGAAGGCCTGTTGAGCAGCCTCGGCGCGCTCGCCAGCACCGTGCTCGGCCTGCTGGCCGGTGGCCTGCTGCGCAACGGGCGCGCTTCCGCACTGGCCGGTCTGGGCGTGGCGACCGCCGTGCTGGGGCTGCTGCTGGCCACGGTGCTGCCGCTCAACAAGCAGCTGTGGACGCCGAGCTACGTGCTGTGGACCGGCGGGCTGGCGGCGCTGGCGCTGTGGCTCGGGCACCTGCTGATCGACCGCAGGGGCTGGCCCGCGCTGGGCCGCCGCTTCGGCGTCAATGCCATCACCGCCTACCTTGGCGCCTCGGTGATGTCGGTGGTGCTGCTGGCCATTGGTGCATGGGGTTGGGTGTGGCAGCAGCTGGCCACGGCGATGCCGGGCGCACTGGAACTGGCCTCGATGCTGCAGGCGATCGCCTTTGTTGCACTGTGGTGGGGCGTGGCGTGGTGGCTGGACCGGCGTCGCATTTATCTGAAGATCTGAACCGGGTACGGGCCCTTTGTGCCAACCAAGGTTGGCACCTACCTTGGGTTGGCCTGAACGCTTTCATGCACATGCACTCGGCGTGATGCATGGATTACTTCACACGCAAAGCGTGATGCATCCGGCATAACGGCAGGCCTGAAGCCTCCGGCGCCCCTGCGGCGCCCGCACTGTCCATATCCGCAATTCCTGAATCCCCCGACCCAGGAGTGCCATATGTCCGTTGCCGCCACGCGCCTGCTGCGCCTCCGCCGCTTGACCCGCTGCCTGCTGCAGGCCCTCGCCATCCCCGCTGCACTGGCTGCCACCGCGCCCATCGCGTGGGCAGGCTGTGACAACGTCGCCCCGCTGGCCGGGCAGACCGTCACCTGCAGTGCCGCCGCGCCCAACCCGCAGACCGTGCCGGTCAGCGCCAACGGCGAGGCCGGCATCACCCTCAACATCGGCAGTGGCGCACAGCTGCAGCAGAGTGGTGGCGGCAGCGCCATCAGCCTGGTCGGCGCCGGCGGCCACCAGCTCGGCAACCAGGGCGCGATCAGTTCGGTCGGTGGCATTGCCGTGCAGCTGGGTGGCGGCAGCCGCGTCGACAACCTCGGCAGCATCAGCACCGGCAACAACACCGCGTTGCAGTTCGTCGGTGCCGGCGACAGCGTGCTGGTCAACCGCGGCACCATCAGCGGGCGCACCGGCGTGCAGTTCGGTGCCGGCAACGATCGCCTGGAGATGCTGGATGGCAGCATCAGCGGCGGTGTGCTGCAGGGCGATGGCAACGACGTGCTGCTGATCAGTGGCGGCACGCTCGACAGCGTCGACCAGGGCAACGGCGATGACCAGATGACGGTCAGCGGCGGCACCATCACCGGCCTGGTGACGCAGGGCGGCGGCCGCGATGATTTCGTCATGACCGGTGGCACCATCGGCGCGCTGCAGCAGGGCGACAACATCGACACCTTCCGCATGAGCGGCGGCCGCATCATCGGTGCCTTCGAGGATGGCGACCAGGCGTGGATGACCGGCGGCCGCATCGGCCGGGTCAACATGAAGCTGGACAAGAACCTGTGGGACCAGTCCGGCGGCACGGTCGACGGCAACGTGGTCACCGGCTTCGACACCGATACCATCATCATCTCCGGCACCGCGTACATCGGCGGCAACATCAGCGTCAGCGGCGGCAATGACAGCGTGACCATCACCGACGGCACCGTGCGCGGGCAGGTGCTGCTCAGTACCGGCAACGACACCTTCAACTGGAATGGCGGGGGCATCGTCTACGGCGCCATCGACGGCGGGCCGGACGATGACGTGGCCAACCTCAGCAACCTCAACCGAGCCAACCTGGGCGCAGTGCCGCTGTTCGACGGTGGCAGCGGCAATGACCAGCTCAACTTCAACAACGTCAAAACCACCGGCGTGGCCCGCTTCCAGAACTGGGAGGCGATCAGCCTGGCCAGCAGCACCGAGCTGACCTTCGACGGCGACCTCGTGCTCGGCGACAGCGGTACGGGCACCGGCACGCTTACCCTGGACGACACCAGCACGCTCTACGCCGGCAACGGCGCGCATGCGCTGCGGCCGTTCGCTGCGGGCGCGCTGGTCAACGTGGTCAACGCCGGGCGCATCGATCTCACCGGCACGGGCGCAGGCGATGTCTTCAGCATCCGCGGCAATTACCGCGGCGAGGGCGGCGGCCTGTACCTGCGCACGGTGCTGGCGGGGGATGGCTCCAACAGCGACCGGTTGGTCATTGACGGCGGCACGGCCAGCGGGACGACCGGCATCGGCATCCTCAACGCCGGCGGCGGTGGCGCGGCGACGTTGGCCGACGGCATCCTGGTAGTGCAGGCCTTGAATGGCGGTACCACCGCGGCGAATGCGTTCTCGCTGTTTGCACCGGTATCGGCCGGTGCCTACGAGTACTTCCTGTTCAAGGGCGGCGTCAGCGCCGGCACCGGCGAGAACTGGTACCTGCGTTCGACCCTGGTGGCTGGCCCGACGCCGGCACCGAACGGCAACGGCAACGCCACGCCGCCGGCACCCACTCCCGACGTCGCGCCGCCGCCGCCGAT
>DOKO01000146.1 GCA_003510825.1 Stenotrophomonas sp. | reverse complement strand
GCGACCAAGCCCCCATGGATGGGTTCACGGCGTCCCCGCAAACCCACAGTGCCCCGCCATCCCACGGAATGGCGCTTCGGCTTTTGACGTTGCCGTTGCTTGAAGCTTCTGCAGGTGCAGGGCGCAGCCCTGCCGACCCCACCCCTTTCATGAAATATGTTTCATCCGCGGCACAGCTTTGTTTTAACTGCCAGCGCCGATACTTTCCGGCCTGCGCTGCCCGCGGTGGGCACTCGCACTGCTGGAGAGCTGCATGCTCGGCTTGGTCAGGACCGCGCTCAACAAGCCTTACACCTTCGTGGTGATGGCCATTTTCATCTGCATCGTCGGTCCGCTCAGCGCACTGCGTACGCCCACCGATGTGTTCCCCGATATCGGCATCCCGGTCATCGCCGTGGTCTGGCAGTACACCGGCCTCTCGCCCGATGCGATGTCCGGCCGCGTGATCTCGCCCTACGAGCGCGCGCTCAGCACCACCGTCAACGACATCGAACACATCGAATCGCAGTCGCTGGCCGGCATGGGCGTGGTCAAGGTGTTCTTCCAGCCCGGCGTGGACATCCGTACCGCCAACGCACAGATCACCGCCATCTCGCAGACCATCGTCAAGCAGATGCCGGCCGGCATGACCCCGCCGCTGATCCTCAACTACAGCGCCTCCACCGTGCCGGTGCTGCAGATGGCGTTCTCCAGCCCGACCCTGGGTGAATCGCAGATCCGCGACCTGGCGCAGAACACCGTGCGCCCGCCGCTCACCTCCATTCCCGGCCTGGCCATCCCCGCGCCCTACGGCGGCAAGCAGCGGCAGATCACCCTCGACCTCGATCCGCAGGCGCTGGCCGCCAAGGGCCTGTCCGCGCAGGATGTGGGCAACGCGCTGGCCGCGCAGAACCAGATCACCCCGGTGGGTACCGCGAAGCTGGGCAGCAACGAATTCACCGTGCTGCTCAACAACAGCCCCAGCGACATCGAGGCGCTCAACGACCTGCCGATCCGCACGGTCAACGGTGCGATCGTCACCATCGGCCAGGTTGCCCACGTGCGCGATGGCTCGCCGCCGCAGACCAACATCGTGCGCGTCAACGGCGGCCATTCGGTGCTGATGGCCGCGCTGAAGAACGGCGATGCGTCCACGCTGACCCTGGTCAGCCGCATCCGCGCGATGCTGCCGCAGATCGGCGAAACCCTGCCGCCGTCGCTGAAGATCTCGCTGCTCGGCGATGCCTCTACCTTCGTGCGTGAATCGATCAGCAGCGTCGCCCGCGAAGGCATCATCGCCGCGCTGCTGACCAGCGTGATGATCCTGGTGTTCCTCGGCAGCTGGCGCTCGACCGTCATCATCGCCGCATCGATCCCGCTGGCGGTGCTGTCGGCCATCGCGCTGCTGTCGGCGGCGGGGCAGACCCTCAACGTGATGACCCTGGGTGGCCTGGCGCTGGCAGTGGGCATCCTGGTCGACGATGCGACCGTGACCATCGAGAACGTCAACTGGCACCTGGAGCAGGGAAAAGGCGTGCGCGAGGCCATCCTCGATGGCGCCGCGCAGATCGTCGGCCCGGCGTTCGTGTCGCTGCTGTGCATCTGCATCGTGTTCGTGCCGATGTTCCTGCTCGATGGCATCGCCGGCTACCTGTTCCGGCCGATGGCACTGGCGGTGATCTTCGCCATGGGCAGTTCGTTCGTGCTGTCGCGCACCCTGGTGCCGACCATGGCGCTGTACCTGCTGCGTCCGCACCGCGTCGAACATGGCGTGGGCCATCACCCCGAGGACGCGTTCCTCAACCACCACGAGGGCGACCACCCGCAGCACCGCCGTGCGCGACTGGCCGCCACCCTGGTGCGCTGCCAGCAGCGCTTCGAAGCCGGATTCTCGGCCGTGCGTGATCGTTACCACGCGCTGCTCGGCCTGGCGCTGGGCAACCGCCGGCCGTTCCTGATCGGCTTCATGGCCTGCGTGCTGGTGTCCTTCGCGCTGCTGCCGACCCTGGGCCAGGACTTCTTCCCGGCCACCGAGGCCAGCGCATTGTCGCTGCACGTGCGCCTGCCGCTGGGTACGCGCATCGAGGAAACGGCCGCCGCCTTCGACCGCATCGAAGCGCGCATCCGCCAGGAAGTGCCGCCGGCCGAGATCGACGCCATCGTCGACAACCTGGGCCTGCCGATGACCGGCATCAACATGGCCTACAGCGCCAGCGGCACCATCGGCCCGCAGGACGGCGACATCCAGGTCTCGCTGAAGCCCGAACACGGTGATGCCGCCGAGTACGAGCGGCGCCTGCGTGAAGTGCTGCCGGCCGCCTTCCCGGGTACGACATTCGCCTTCCTGCCGGCCGATACCAGCAGCCAGATCCTCAACTTCGGCTCGCCGGCACCGATGGACGTGCGCATCGCCGGCCCGAACGCCGCCGGCAACCGCGACTACGCGCGGGAACTGATCCGTCGCCTGCGCCACGTGCCGGGCCTGGTCGACCTGCGCCTGCAGCAGCCCGATGGCTACCCGACGTTGAAGGTGGACGTGGACCGCTTGCGCGCCAACGGCCTGGGCATCACCGAGCGCGACGTCACCAACAGCATGGTGGCCTCGCTGGCGGGCAGCGGCCAGGTGGCGCCGACCTTCTGGCTGAGCCCGAAGAACGGCATCTCCTACGGCGTGGTGGCCGCTACCCCGCAGTACCGCATGGACAGCCTGGCCGCGCTGAGTGCATTGCCGGTGACCGGCAGCAGTGGCGTGCCGCAGGTGCTGGGCGGCCTGGCCGACATCCAGCGCGGTTCCAGTTCGGCGGTGGTGACCCATTACAACGTGCAGCCCACCCTGGATGTGTACGCCAGCGTGCAGGGCCGTGATCTGGGTGCGGTGGCTGCCGATGTGCAGAAGGTCATCGACGGCATGGCCAGCCAGCGCCCGCGCGGCACCGAGGTCGGCCTGCATGGCCAGATCGATGCGCTGCATGTGGCCTTCACCGGCCTGGGCTACGGCCTGCTGGCCGCCATCGTGCTGATCTATCTGCTGATCGTCATCAACTTCCAGTCGTGGACCGATCCGTTCGTCATCATCACCGCGCTGCCGGCCGGCCTGGCGGGTGTGGTGTGGATGCTGTTCCTCACCCACACCTCGTTGTCGGTGCCTGCATTGACCGGCGCCATTCTGTGCATGGGCGTGGCCACGGCCAACTCCATCCTGGTGGTCAGCTTCTGCCGCGAGCGCCTGGCCGAGCATGGCGACGCCGCCAAGGCCGCACTCGAAGCCGGCTTCACCCGTTTCCGCCCGGTCTGCATGACCGCGCTGGCGATGATCCTGGGCATGCTGCCGACCGCACTGTCCACCGAACAGAACGCGCCGCTGGGTCGCGCGGTCATCGGTGGCCTGCTGCTGGCAACCTGCGCCACCCTGTTGTTCGTGCCGGTGGTGTTCGCCCTGGCCCACTCGCGTAAGCCCCGCACCGCCCCCGCCGGAGAGCCCCTGCATGTCTGATGCTTCGCAGCCGCAGCGTTCGCTGCGTCGCCCCCTCATCCTGGGTGCCGCCATCGCGGTGGTCGTGGTTGCCGCCGGCCTTGGCCTGCGCGCGCAGCAGGCACATGCCGTGGTCGAATGGACCGAGCGCCAGGCGGTGCCGGCCGTGCAGGTGGTCACCGCCGGCGCGCAGGGCGAAGCGGGCACGATGACCCTGCCCGCACACCTGACCGCCTGGACCGAGGCGCCCATCCATGCCCGCGTTGGCGGCTACCTGAAATCGTGGAGCGCCGACATCGGCCAGTCGGTCAAGGCCGGCCAGGTGCTGGCGGTGATCGACAGCCCGGAACTGGACCAGCAGATCGCCCAGGCCCATGCCCACCTGCTGCAGGCGCAGGCTGACGCGGCGCTGGCCAAGGTCAGTGCCGAACGTTGGCAGGGTATGCTCGGCAGCCATTCGGTATCGCGCCAGGAAGCCGATGAGAAGCAGGCCAATGCCGTCGCCGCGCAGGCCAGCGTGGAAGCGGCACAGGCCGACTACGCGCGCCTGCAGGAGCTGGGCCGCTACCGCACGCTGCGCGCGCCGTTCGATGGCACCGTGACCTCGCGGCAGACGGACGTCGGCCAGCTGATCCGCGCCGATGACAGCTGCCGCGAACTGTTCAACATCGCCGATACACGGCGCCTGCGCCTGATGGTGCCGGTGCCGCAGAACAGCGCGGGCAGCATCCAGCCGGGGCTGCAGGCCAGCCTGCAGGTGCCGGGCCAGTCCGGCCGCCATTTCACCGCCACGCTGCAGGGCGATTCCAGTGCGATCGACCGCAGTTCGGGCACGCTGCTCGCGCAGTTCGTGGTCGACAACGCCGACGGCGCACTGCTGCCCGGCAGCTACGCCGAAGTGACCCTGCCGCAGCAGGGCGGCGGCGACGGCGTCAGCGTGCCGGCCGAGGTGCTGATCTTCCGCGCCAAGGGCACCCAGGTGGCGGTGGTCGATGGCAAGGACATCGTGCACCTGCGCGACATCCACATCGCCAGCGACCTGGGCAGCACGCTGCGCGTGGACCGCGGCCTGAAGGCCGGCGACCGGGTCATTCCCAACCCGCCCGACGCGCTGCGCGAAGGCGACCACGTGCGCGTGGTGGCCGGTGAGCAGGAGCCTGCACATGCGCGCGGTTGATCGCCGCCTGGTATTGGCGCTGGGTGCGCTGTTGCTGGGCGGGTGTTCGCTGGCGCCGACCTACCAGGTGCCCGCCGTGGCGATGCCGGCCGGCTATGAAGGCAGTGCCGCGCCGGCTGCGGCCGCGCCGCTGCCGACTGCCTGGTGGCAGTCCTTCCAGGACCCGCAGCTGGACCGCCTGCAGCAGCAGCTGGCCGAGGCCAGCCCGACCCTGGCACTCGCCGTGGCCCATTACGATGCGGCGCGTGCCGCCGCCGGCGAAGTGGCCTCCGCGCGTGCGCCGCAGGTCGGCTTCAGCGCCGGGCCGATGCGCCAGCGCCAGTCCGATGACAAGCCGCTGCGCAGCGCGACCCAGCCTGCGATCTATGACAGCAACAGCGCGGCCTTCTCGCTGTCGTTCGACCTGGACCTGTGGGGCCGGCTGCGCAATGCCGCAGCTGCCGCGGGTGCGCGCGCCGATGCCAGTGGTGACGATCTGGCCGCCGCGCGCCTGAGCCTGTCGCAGCAGCTCGCCGGTCTCTACCTGCAGCTGCGCGGCGCCGAGGCCCAGCAGGTGATCCTGCGCGACAGCATCGATGATTACCGGCAGGCACTGGCGCTGACCGAAGACCGCTTCCGGGGTGAGATCGCTTCTGAACTCGACGTGGCCCGCGCGCGGCACCAGCTGGCCAGTGCACAGGCCGATCTGGATGCACTGGATGCACGCCATGCGCTGCTGCGCCATGCCATCGCCGAACTGGTGGGCGCACCGGCCAGCGGTTTCGTGCTGGCCGACGGCAACCTGCCGGCGCTGCCGCAGGTGCCCGCGGATCTGCCCAGCAACCTGCTGCAGCAACGCCCGGATATCGCCGCGGCCGAGCGACGGGTGTTCGCTGCCAACGCCGGCATCGGCGTGGCGCGTGCGGCGTGGTTCCCGCAGCTCAGCCTGACCGGGCTGCTGGGCGGTCAGACTTCGGGCAGCGCGTCGGTGCTGGACGTGGGCAACCGTTACTGGGCGCTGGGCCCGCTGGCAGCGCTGCCGGTGTTCGATGGCGGCCGGCGCAAGGCGGCCAAGGCGCAGGCCTATGCCGAGTTCGATGCGGCGTCGGCGCAGTACCGCGCCACCGTGCTGGCCGCGATCCGCCAGGTCGAGGACCAGCTGACCCTGCTGCGACAGCTCGAAGCGCAGCGCGGCCATGAAAATGACGCGGTGCAGGCGGCGCGGCGTGCCGAACAGATCGCGCGCGACCGCTATGCCGGTGGCGCGGTGAGCTACCTGGACGTGGTGAGCGCGCAGACCGATGCGCGGCAGGCGCAGCTGGGCCTGCAGGACATCCAGAGCCGGCAGCTGCAGGCAAGCGCGGCACTGATGGCGGCCCTCGGCGGCGGCTGGGCGAAGTAACGCCGGATACGGTCTCAACCTGTGAGAGGGCGGGGCGGAACAATCGCCCCATCGCCACCTCGACAGGGAGTTGCCATGAGCCGTTGGAACACACAGATCGTCGGCGCCTACGCGCCCGCCTGCATTGGCTGGCTGCTGGCGCTGGCCGGTGGCCTGCGCCTGGAGCAGCTTCGCCTCGATCCCTTGGCGCAGTCGCTGGTGCCGGTCCTGCAATGGGGTGTGGCCAGCGCACTGCTGGCCACCCTGGGCTGCATCATCGGCGCCAGCGCGGTGCTGTGGCGCAATGGGCGCCGCTGACCACGCCAGGCTTGGTAGAGTCGAGCTTGCTCGACTGCCGTTGGCACACGCAGTCGAGCAAGCTCGACTCTACCAATGGCGAGGGTGTTGATGTTTGCCTGGGACGAAACCGCGTTTCTTGAATTGTTCGGCGTCGCACCGCGGGTGGACACGTTCGAGGGTATCGACGTGCAGGTCGCCCATGCACAGGGCAGCGTGAAGCTGCAGCTTGGCTTCAATGCGCTCACTGGCGATGTACGCGTGCAGGTATTCGCAGCAGGGCAGGGCGAACCGCTGTTCGACGGTCGCCTGGGATCCAGTCCGGGCGCCCGCGTCGTCCGCAATGCGGGGGCCGAGTTCGTGGAGATCGGTGGTGCCGGCAGCTGGCCGCATGCGCGTGGCTACGACATGCAGCAGCCCTTGGAGCATGGGCTGCGCGTGTACGTCTCGCCCGCGTTGATGGTCAAGACGTTCGGCCCGTAGAGTCGAGCTTGCTCGACTGCTGTCGGCCAGAATCAGTCGAGCAAGCTCGACTCTACAGACAGCGTGCTGGCTCAGCGCAGTACCGGCTCCACATCCACCAGCCGCACGTCATGCATCTGGTCGAGGTAGGCCTCGTAGTACCACTTGTGTGACGCACCGACGATGGCCAGCATGCGCGTGCCCGGGTACCGGCCCAGCACGTCGCGGATGTTGGCGACCATGCGCAGGTTGCGG
>DOKO01000287.1 GCA_003510825.1 Stenotrophomonas sp. | reverse complement strand
TTTCCTGCGGAAAACGGATCTGACCCCGTTCTTTCTCCATCCGACATCAGAAACCGCTCTTGCTCCTGCCTTTGCCATCCGCTCGCCTCATGAACCTGTCGAGGCCGGGGTGGTGTGGGGTGGCAGGGGTGTGAGCCGCATGGATGCGGCGACCAAGCCCCCAGGGATGGGTTTACGGCGTCCCCTGCCATCCCACACCACCCCGGCCCACCCCCAGCACCAAGAAGCGCCAGCGCTTTGGCTGTTGCTGTTGCAGTTCGCTGTTGCCGTACGCCTCTGCCTGCCGCAGGCATCGCCACCCGATACAATGCCCGTCTGCCGTAACCGGCATCCCGTCCCCGAGCCAAAGAGTTGCCCATGTCCATCGTCCGCATGACCGACCTCGACCTCTCCGGCAAGCGCGTGCTGATCCGCCAGGATCTGAACGTGCCGATCGAGAATGGCCGCATCACCTCCGAACAGCGCATCACCGCTTCGCTGCCGACGCTCAAGCGCGCGCTGGAGCAGGGTGCCGCCGTCATGGTCACCTCGCACCTGGGCCGCCCGAAGGAAGGCGTGTGGACCGAAGCTGATTCGCTGGCGCCGGTCGCCGCGCGCCTGTCCGAGCTGCTCGGCCGCGAGGTTCCGCTGGTGCGCGACTGGGTCGACGGCGTCGACGTGCAGCCGGGCCAGCTGGTGCTGCTGGAAAACTGCCGCATGAACGTCGGCGAGGGCAAGGATGACGAAGCCCTGTCCAAGCAGTACGCCGCGCTCTGCGACGTGTTCGTGATGGATGCTTTCGGTACCGCGCACCGCGCCCAGGCCTCCACCCACGGCGTCATCCGCTTCGCCCCGGTCGCCGCCGGTGGCCCGCTGCTGATGGCCGAACTGGACGCGCTGGCGCAGGCGCTGGACGCGCCGGCCAAGCCGCTGCTGGCCATCGTCGCCGGCAGCAAGGTCAGCACCAAGCTGGAACTGCTGGCCAACCTGGTCGGCAAGATCGACCAGCTGATCGTCGGTGGCGGCATCGCCAACACCTTCATCGCCGCCGCCGGCTACAACGTGGGCAAGTCGCTGTACGAACCGGACCTGCTGGATACCGCGAAGAAGATCGTGGCCGATGCGCAGGCACGTGGTGCCGCCATTCCGCTGCCGGTGGACGTGGTCACTGCCAAGCAGTTCCTGCCTGATGCCGCCGCCGAAGTGAAGGCCGTCGACGCCGTGGCCGAGGATGACCTGATCCTGGACATCGGCCCGCAGACCGCCGCGCAGTACGCGCAGCTGATCGAAAAGGCCGGCACCGTGGTCTGGAACGGCCCGGTCGGCGTGTTCGAGTTCGAAGCCTTCAGCAAGGGCACCGAAGCCCTGGCCCGTGCCATCGCCAGCTCCAAGGCGTTCTCCATCGCCGGTGGCGGCGACACCCTGGCGGCCGTCGACAAGTTCGATATCGCCGGTGATGTCAGCTACATCTCCACCGGTGGCGGCGCGTTCCTGGAATTCCTGGAAGGCAAGACCCTGCCGGCCGTGGCTGCGCTGGCCGCACGCGGCGCATGAGCGCCGACCTGCGTGCTGACGGAGAAGAGCGTGCAACGCTCTTCTTCGACATGGATGGCACCCTGATCGATTCGGAAGTGGGCATCACCACCTGCATTGCCTATGCGCTGCAGAAGATGGGCCACCCGGTGCCGCCGCAGGAAACCCTGCTGGGCTGGATCGGGCCGTCGCTGCGCACCACCTTCGGCCCGCTGTTCGGCGACGACGTGCGGGTGGAGGAGGCCGTGGCCTTCTACCGCGAGCGTTTCGACGTGGAAGGCTGGCGCGAGCACACGATCTACCCGGACATCGAAGCGACCGTGCGCGCGCTGCATGGTCGTGGCCACCGCCTGGCGGTGGTCACCGCCAAGAACGAGCCGCACGCGCGGCGCATCGTCGAGCACCTGCCGTTCGGCAGCCTGTTCGATGAGGTGATCGGTTCGACCCCGGATGGATCGCGCAGCAGCAAGCCGCAGCTGGTCGGCGAGGCGCTGCAGCGCCTGCAGCTGCAGCCGGCGCAGTGCTGGATGATCGGCGACCGCCGCATGGACATCGAAGGCGCGCGCCACCACGGCCTGCGCAACGTGGGCGTGCTGTGGGGCTTCGGCGGCGAAGCCGAGCTGACCGAGGCCGGTGCCGGCCACCTGGCCCGCGAACCGGCGCAGTTGCTGGCCCTGCTGGCCTGACCAAGACCGGGGTCGGATCCCTTTCCCGCGGAAAGGGCTCTGACCCCCGTCGCTGCCATGCCCGGCGGGCGCCTCACACCCGCCGGCCAGCCTATGTCCGGAACATGTCCGTTCGATGTCCCGCAGAGTCAGGCGCCCCAAGGCTGTAACCGTATACATGGGGCGTGAAGGATGTGCTAATTTCCCACCTTTAACGGGAGAGGCCCAGTCACCATGTTCGAGCGTCAGCGTCGCACCAAGATCCTAGCCACCCTCGGTCCGGCGACCGACCCGCCGGGCGTGCTGGAGGATCTGTTCCGCGCAGGCGTGAACGTGGTTCGCCTCAACTTCAGCCACGGTGACCCGTCCGGCCAGGCCAAGCGCGCCGCCGACGTCCGTGCCGCCGCAGCCCGCGTGGGCGTGGAAGTGGGCATCCTGGCCGACCTGCCGGGCCCGAAGATCCGCATCGAGCGCTTTGCCGAAGGCAAGGTGTACCTGAAGGCCGGTGACCGCTTCGACCTGATCGCCAGCGACAACGCTGGCCCGGGCGATGCCAGCCAGGTGGGCGTGAGCTACCTCGGCCTGCCGCAGGACGTGGGCCCAGGCGATGTCCTGCTGCTCGACGATGGCC
>DOKO01000286.1 GCA_003510825.1 Stenotrophomonas sp. | reverse complement strand
CTCTGACCCCATCACGGGCCCATCCACGTATGGCGTGGATCTACCGGCGCAATCCCGCTGGCTGCCCGGGGTCGGATCCCTTTCCGCAGGAAAGGGCTCTGACCCCATCACGGGCACCATCCACGCATGGCGTGGATCTACCGGCGCAATCCCGGCCGCATGTCCGGGGTCGGATCCCTTTCCGCAGGAAAGGGCTCTGACTCCATCACGGGCCCCATCCACGCATGGCGTGGATCTACCGGCGCAAGCCCGGTGGGGGCCGACCGTTGGTCGGCACTTGTCTCCCGCGCCTCCACGACCAACGGTCGTGGCCAACATGAATGGGCCCGCATGCGTGCGGGCCTTTTTTTTGCTGCGCTGCGGGTTGCACACCGCACCATAATTATGCCGTAATTATTTCAACACCAATCGGAAGCCGGTCGATGAACCCGAGCTGGGACACGTTGGAACGCAGCCGCCAGGCCCGCCTGGAACGGGCCGCGCCATGGGCCAGGGGCCGCGAGGTCGCCGCCGCGGATGTGGCCGAACTGCTGCATGCCCTGCTGGAGCCAGGCGACAAGGTCTGCCTGGAGGGCAACAACCAGAAGCAGGCCGATTTCCTCGCCCAGGCCCTGGCCGACCTGGACCCCGCCCGCGTGCACGACCTGCACATGGTGCAGTCGGTGCTGTCCCTGCCCTCGCACCTGGATGTGTTCGAGCGCGGCATCGCTTCGAAGCTGGACTTCTCGTTCTCAGGCCCGCAGTCGGTGCGGCTGGCCAACCTGGTGGCCGAAGGGCGCATCCAGATCGGTGCCATCCACACCTATCTGGAACTGTTCGGCCGCTACTTCATCGACCTCACCCCGCGCGTGGCGCTGGTCGCCGCGCAGGCCGCCGATCGCCACGGCAACCTCTATACCGGCCCGAACACCGAAGACACGCCGGTGATCGTCGAGGCCACCGCCTTCGGTGGCGGCATCGTCATCGCCCAGGTCAACGAAATCGTCGACACCCTCCCCCGCGTCGATATCCCCGCTGACTGGGTCAACTTCGTGGTGCAGGCGCCGCGCCCGAACCACATCGAACCGCTGTTCACCCGCGACCCGGCGCAGATCTCCGAGATCCAGGTACTGATGGCGATGATGGCCATCAAGGGCATCTACGCCGAGTACGGCGTGAACCGCCTCAACCATGGCATCGGCTTCGACACTGCGGCCATCGAGCTGCTGCTGCCGACCTACGCCGAATCGCTGGGGCTGAAGGGCAAGATCTGCCAGCACTGGGCACTGAACCCGCACCCGGCGCTGATTCCGGCGATCGAATCGGGCTTCGTCAAATCGGTGCATTCATTCGGTTCGGAACTGGGCATGGAGAAGTACATCGCCGCACGTGGCGATGTGTTCTTCACCGGTGCCGACGGTTCGATGCGCTCCAACCGCGCGTTCTCGCAGACCGCCGGCCTGTATGCCTGCGACATGTTCATCGGCTCGACCCTGCAGATCGACCTGCAGGGCAACAGCTCCACCGCCACCCGCGACCGCATCGCCGGCTTTGGTGGCGCACCCAACATGGGCTCGGATGCACGCGGCCGCCGCCACGCCAGCGATGCCTGGATCAAGGCTGGCCAGCAGGCCGCGCGGCCGGGCGAAATGCCGCGCGGGCGCAAGCTGGTGGTACAGATGGTGGAAACCTTCCGCGAGCACATGGCGCCCGCCTTCGTCGAGCGACTGGACGCCTGGGAACTGGCCGAGCGCGCGGACATGCCGCTGCCGCCGGTGATGATCTACGGCGACGACGTCAGCCACGTGCTGACCGAGGAAGGCATCGCCAACCTGCTGCTGTGCCGCACACCGGAGGAACGCGAACAGGCGATCCGCGGGGTCTCCGGCTACACCGCCGTCGGCCTCGGCCGCGACCGCGCGATGGTGGAAAACCTGCGCGACCGCGGCGTGATCCGTCGCCCCGAAGATCTCGGCATCTCGCCGCGCGATGCCAGCCGTGACCTGCTGGCCGCGCGTTCGGTGAAGGACCTGGTGCGCTGGTCCGGCGGCCTGTACGACCCGCCCAAGCGCTTCCGCAACTGGTAAGGGACTGAGCATGGAAACCCTCGACTATCGATTCGACGGCCGCACCCCCGTGCAGTTCCCGCGCGATGCGGTGCTGGTGGGCGTGCTCGCCTCGGGCAACCTGGAAATCCTGCTGGAACCTGCCGCGCAGGACGGGGCGATGACGGTGCGCATCATCACCGCCGCGCAGGGCTTCGGCACCATCTGGCAGGCGGTCATTGCCGATTTCGCCCAGCGCCATCCACTGCGCGACGTGCGCGTATCGATCAACGACGCCGGCGCGACGCCGGCCGTGGTCAGCCTGCGCCTGGACCAGGCGGTGGAAACCCTGCTGGCCGGAGGCACCCCATGAGCCACGTGCAACGCCACAGCTATTACGAAGCCGATGCACGCGAGCGCATCGCCGGTCTGGTCGATGCGGGTTCGTTCCGCGAATTCCTCGGCCCCGCGCGGCGCATGATGAGTCCGCACCTTGCCCAGCTCGACCAGCCGGCCGCCTTTGACGACGGCATCGTCGTCGGCGAGGCCACGCTGCAGGGCAAGCGCGTGCTGCTGGCCGCGCAGCAGGGCGAATTCATGGGCGGTGGTGTCGGCGAAGTGCACGGCGCCAAGCTGACCGGCCTGCTGCGCCGCGCGGCGGAAACGCAGCCCGATGGCGTGCTCCTGCTGCTGGATACCGGCGGCGTGCGCCTGCACGAAGCCAATGCCGGGCTCATCGCGATTTCCGAAATCATGCGCGCCACCCTGGGCGCACGCGCCGCTGGCGTTCCGGTCGTGGCGCTGATCGGCAGCGGCAACGGCGCGTTTGGCGGCATGGGCATCGTCGCCCGCTGCTGCACCACCGTCATCATGTCCGAGGAAGGCCGGCTGTCGCTGTCCGGGCCGGAAGTGATCGAGACCGTGCGCGGCGTGGAAGAGTTCGATTCGCGCGACCGCGCCCTGGTCTGGCGCGTGACCGGTGGCAAGCACCGCTACCTGATCGACCAGGCACAGATGCTGGTGCCCGATTCGATCGAAGCCTTCGCCCGCGCCGCCGCCGATGCATTGCAGGCCGACGCCGCCAGCAGTGACACCGACACCGCACTGAGCGCCCTGCAGGCCCGCCACGCCGCGTTGAAGGCACGCGTGCAGGCCTGGGGCGACTGCCGCGATGGACTGGAGATCTGGACCCGCCAGGGCATCGCCGAGCCCGAGCGCCTGCCGCTGCTGGACACCGACGCCTTCCTTGCCGCCACCGCCGACCGGAGCCTGCCATGAGCGCCCCGCTGCAGACCCTGCTCGACGCCCTGTTCCCGCGCGGCCACCGCATCGACATCAATGATTCGGTACTGACCGGCACGGCCACCACCGAAGACGGCGAAGTGACGGTGATCGGCACCACCGACCGCATCGAGGTCGGCGTCGACCATGCGCTGGCGCTGGCCGAAACCGTGCTGGCCAGTACCGCCGCACACCCGCAGCGGCCGATCGTGATGCTGGCCGACACCGCCGGCCAGCGCCTGGCCCGCCGCGATGAACTGCTGGGCATCAACGGTTACTTCGCCCACCTCGCGCAGACGATCGACCTGGCCCGCCGTCGTGGCGCGCGCCTGGTCACCCTGGTCTATGGCGAATCGGTGAGCGGCGGCTTCCTGTCCTTCGGCCTGATGGCCGACCACATCCATGCCCTGCCCGATGCGCAGGTGCGGGTGATGGACCTGCGCGCGATGGCGCGGGTAACCAAGCAACCGCTGGAAAAACTGCAGGCGCTCAGCCAGAGCTCGCCGGTGTTCGCACCGGGCGTGGCCAACTACGTGTCGATGGGCGCGGTCGAATCGCTGTGGAACGGTGACCTCGCCCAGCACCTGCTGCAGGCGCTGCGCACGCCCAGCGACGGCGACCTGCGTGCCGCACGCGGTGCCGAGCGTGGTGGCCGCGCGCTTGCGGCGGATGTCTGCAC